>NZ_RCOC01000074.1:0-40973 GCF_004307515.1 Pseudomonas sp. Sample_14
CCAGAACCCCAGGCACCACCCCCCCCAACCGCAACAAATCATGAGTCAGCCCGGCACAAACCTCGACATCGACCTCAACCCCCTGCCCGCGCAGCCTGTCGACATAAGCCTGCCCTTCATCCAGCAACGGATCAAACCCGGCAAGCAGCACAATAGCCGGCGCAACCCCACGCAGATCCTCCGCCAGCAACGGCGAAAAACGCCAATCCAGATAATCCTCCGGCCCACGCGCATAGTGCTGATAAAACCACTCCAGCGTGTCGTTCTCGAGCAAATACCCCTCACCAAACAACAGCCGCGAATCATGCACCCGCGAAGCATCGGTCACCGGATAACACAACAACTGCGCCTTCGGCGCGATAGCCACCGTGTGCGGCTGCCGCACAGCCTGAATCGCCAGCACCGTCGCCAACGTGGCACCCGCGCTATCACCGCCAAACGCAACGCGCGAACCATCCAGGCCGAGGCTCGCAGCCTGTTCCGCCAGCCAGGCCAAAGCGTCCTCGCCATCCTCCAGCGCTGTCGGAAAGCGATGCTCCGGCGCCAGTCGATAACCGACCGAGAGCACCGCACACGGCGTGCGCTGGCAAAACTCGCGGCAGACGCCGTCGTGGGAATCCAGACTGCCGACCACAAACCCGCCACCGTGGAAATACACCAGCACCGGCAGCGGCGATTCAACACCGTTGGGCCGATACAAACGCAACGCCAGCGCCGCACCGTCACGGGCCTGTGTTTCGATCTCGGTGACTTCAAGATCCTGCGGCGCCGGCCAGCGCAGTTGCGCGGTGGTCTGTTCGAAGGTGGCGCGGGCCTCGCTCGGGGTCAGTTGGTGCATGGCCGGCAGGCCGGCGTCCTGGCTGTCTTGCGCCAGGTCGAGGAAAGCTTCCAGATCAGGGTGTAACGACATCGTTGAAAATCCTTGTATCCGCAATAAGACGGGCGCGCCTGGGCAGCGCCCGCGCAAAAGACCGGGTGATCAACCCACCCGCGCCATGCAATGTTCGATCAACGCTTCAAGTTCACGCTGGTAATCGCTCATCAGCGCATCCATGGTGCCGGCGCGGTAACGCTGACTGCTGTAGATGCAGCGCAACGCCAGTTGCCCGTCATAGACTTGGCCGACGATTTCCAGCCAGTTGCCCAGGTTCGCCTTGAGGCTGTAGTTGTCGCCGGTCTCTTCCAGTGCCGGCACCAGCAACGCCTGTTCATCGAAGCTCTGGTCGAACTGCCCGAGGTAATTGAACGTCACCCGTGCCTTCGGCAATGCAGCCAGTTGCGCGGAGATTTCCGGCCCGGCCAGATGACGCAACACGCCGTAGCCGATGCCCTTCTGCGGTACGCCCGCCAGTTGCGCCTGCACATTGATGATCGACTGGCCGATGTCATCGCTGTCCGGACGCAAACGCACCGGGAACATGCTGGTGAACCAGCCGAGGCTGCGGCTCAGGTCGATCGACTCGAAGAGGTCTTCGCGCCCGTGCCCTTCGAGCAGAATCAGCGCCGACGGTTGCTCGCTCCAGCGGCACAGGGCGCGGCTGAGCGCTGACAACAGCAAGTCGTTGATCTGCGTGCCGTACACCGCCGGGGCCTGTTTGAGCAGTTGTTCGGTGTGCTCGCGGGACAGCTTGAGCCGTGCCTGCGCCTGTTGCCGCACAAGGTTCTTGCCGCGCGGGTTGTCGCACGGCAGATCAACGCCGGGCTGATCCAGTTGCTCCAGCCAATAGCTCAATTCCTGCTCGGCAATCACCGGCGCCTGCGCCTGCAATGCCTCGGCAAACGAACGATAACTGCTGGTGCGAATCGGCAGTTGCGGCGCCAGCCCCTGCACGCACGCCTCATAAGCGACTTTCAGATCGTCGAGCAGAATCCGCCACGACACGGTGTCGACCACCAGGTGATGAATCACCACCAGCAACCGCGCCTGGCCATCCGGCAAGGCCACATGCATGACCCGCCAGACCGGTCCGTCATCGAGTTTGAGGCTGCGCTGCGCGAGGTTGGCCAAGGCTTCGACCTCTTCGCTGCTTTGCGCTTCGCGGCGCCACAGCACAGCCTCGTCGGACGCGCTGCTGCTATAGCGCTGCAACCAGCGCCCGCCGTCGTTGGAAAAACGCAGGCGCAGCGAATCGTGATGCTGTTCGATCAAGCCCAGCGCCTGTTCCAGGGCATCGAGATCCAGCGGCTGACGTGCGCTGAGCAGCAACGACTGGTTGTAGTGATGCGCCTCGGCCATGCCTTCGGCGAAGAACCATTGCTGGATCGGCAGCAGATTGAACGCGCCCTCTGCGGCAACCTGAGTCAGGTCCGGCAGCGCTTGCCCGGCGCCCTCCTTCGCCACTTGCTGCTCGAGAATGCCGGCGATGGTTTGATAGCGCATCAGATCGCGCAGCTTCAGTTCCATCTGCAGGGTCGGGTGGTTTCGCACCCGCGAGATCACTTGCAGGCTGAGGATCGAATCGCCGCCCAGTTCAAAGAAGTTATCGCTGATACCGACCTGCTCGACCTGCAACACCTGCGCCCAGATCTCGGCCAGCAAGGTTTCCTGCTCGGTGCGCGGGGCAACATATTCGTCGCTTTTGAACTCCGGCTCCGGCAGGGCCTTGCGATCGAGTTTGCCGTTGGGCGTAACCGGGAACGCGCTGAGGCAGACGATCTGCGCCGGCACCATGTATTCCGGCAGCGAAGCGCGCAGTCCGGCCTTGAGTTCATCGCCGATATCATCACCCGTGGCGGTGACCACATAACCGATCAGTTGCTTGCCGGAGGCATTGTCGCGGGCAATCACCAGCGCATCGCTGACCGCCGGCAACTGACGCAGGCTGGCCTCGACTTCGCCCAGCTCGATGCGGAAGCCACGCACCTTGACCTGATGGTCGATGCGCCCGACGTAATCGACCACGCCGTCCGCGCGACGGCGCACCAGATCGCCGCTGCGGTACAGGCGCTCACCCGGGGCAAACGGGTTGGGCACGAAGCGTTCGCCGGTCAGATCGGGGCGCCCGTAATAACCGCGAGCGACGCCGTAACCGCCGATGTACAACTCACCGGCAAAACCCGGCGGCAGCGGATTCAGATCGTCGTCGAGCACGTACAGCGAACGCGCACCCACCGCGCGGCCGATCGGCGCATACGCCGCTTCGCAGTGCTGGCTGATGGCGACCTTCCAGAGCATCGGCGTGACCACGGTTTCGGTCGGGCCGTAGCCGTTGGTGAAGAACTGCGGACGCAATGCGGCTTTGACCTGTTCGAAGGTCTGCTCCGGCACCGCATCGCCACCGAAGCAGTAGATGCGCACCGGCGGCGGTGCAATGCCGCTGGCGGCGGCGTATTCGGCCAGTTGCTTGAGATAGGCCGGCGGGAAGCAGGCGATGGTCACGCCGTAATCGTGCAGGGCCTGATAGGTCTGCTCCGGCGTCCACAGGCATCCGTCGCGAATCACCAGACGACCGCCGCTGTACAAGGTACTCAGCCAGCGTTCGTGAGCGCCGTCGAAGGCGAACGACATAAAGTGCAATTCGCAACTGCTCGCGTCCATTTCGTACAACTCGGCGATCGCCTGGCAGTGCATGCTCAGCGGTCCCTGGGTCACGGCCACGCCTTTCGGCCGTCCGGTGGAACCGGAGGTGTAAACCAGATAGGCCAGGCTCTGCTCGTGAACATCGCAGACCGGGGCGGCATCGCTGTAAAGACTGCGATCGAGTTGATCGATTTCCAGACGCCGCACGCCTTGTGGTGCAGGCAACGTCGCGCGCAGGCTGGTTTGCGTCAGCAGCAGGGCCATGCGCGAATCTTCGATCATGTAGGCCAGACGCTCCGGCGGGTAATCGATGTCCAGCGGCACGTACGCCGCACCGCTCTTGAACACGGCGAGGAAGCTCACCAGCATTTCCAGCGAACGCGGCAATGCCACGCCGATCACCACTTCCGGCCCGGCGCCATGGGCGATCAGGCACTGCGCAAGTCGATTGGCCTGCCGCTCCAGTTCGGCGTAGCTCAGGCTTTCGCCGGCGCATTGCACCGCGATCGCGTCGGGCTGCTGTTGCGCATGACGGCTGATCAGCTCCGGCAGCAACTGCGGCGCGTGGCGGTGGGAAGGCTCGGCACTCCAGGCCTGCGCCGCTTGCCATTGTTCGGCGGACAGACGCTGCAAGTTGCCCAGCCGCTCATACGGCGCGGCCATCATCGCCGCGAGGGTGTTTTCCAGGGTCAGGCGAATGCCTTGCACCGCCTCGGCGCTGAAGTGGCTGCGCAGGTACAGGTACTCGATCGACAACTCGTCGCCGAGCATCACCGCAAGGTCCATCGGCACGTTGGTCACGCCGTGGCCGATGGATTTGCCGAAGGTCAGCTCGGTGTCGGTTTCTTCCTGCAAGCGCTCGTCGATCGGGAAGTTTTCGAACACCACGATGCTGTCGAACAGCGCCTGACCACCGAGGTTCGACCAGCGCTGCACATCGGCCAGCGGTGCCTGGGAATAATCCCGAATGTCGAGGTTGTAGGCCTGCACTTCGCCCAGCCAGTCGGCCAGACGCTGATCGGCTTGTGGGGTCTGAATGATCGGCAAGGTGTTGATGAACAGGCCGAGCATGTTGCCGACGTTTGGCAGACTTTCCGGGCGCCCCGATACGGTGGCGCCGAAGGTCACCGTCTGCTGACCGGTGTAGCGTTGCAACAGCAGCAGCCACGCGCCCTGGATCAGTGTGTTGGGGGTGATACGCAGGTCGCGGCAGAACTCCAGCAGGCGTGCGGTTTGCGCCTTGTCCCAATTTGAATAGAGCGCATCGTGACCAGTAACGTCGGCACTATGACGCGGGTGCATCGCCTGACTCAGCGCGGTCGGTTCGTTGACCACCGCCAGACGCGCCTTCCAGAACAGCTCCTGGGCATCCTGATCCTGCGCCTGCAACCAGGCAATGAAGTCGCGATAGCGGCCATTTTCGCCAGTCACCTCGCCCGTGGAGTAGTACTGCAAGACCTCACCGAACAACCGCGAACTGCTCCAGCCATCCATCAGAATGTGATGGCTGGTCCAGATCATCTGGTACTGCTCGTCGCCCAGCTGCAGCAGGGTCACCCGCTGCAATCGCGCTTCGGCCAAGTCGAAGCCCAGCGCGCGATCAGCGCTGGCGAACTCGGCAATCACCGCCTCGCTGCAGTCCTGCTCGCGCCAATCGAGCACCTGCATCTGCAGCGGCGCCTGGCGATGGACGACCTGAAGCGGTTTGGCCAGGCCGTCCTGCCAATGGAAACTGGTGCGCAGGATCGCCTGACGCACAATGATGAATTCCCAGGCCCGGCGGAAACGCTCAACGTCGAGGCCCTTGATCGGCAGGCTGACCTGTTGCACATAGAGGCTGCTGCCGTTATCCGACAGGGTGTGGAAGAGCATGCCTTCCTGCATCGGCGACAGCGGATAGACGTCTTCGATCAGCTCCGCCGGCACCGGCAAGGCATCGAGCTGCGCTTGATCCAGTTGCGCCAACGGGTAGTCGGCGGCGCTGGCGGATTGCGCGTCTGCAAGCGAAACCACTGCGGCCAGTTTCTGCACCGTCTGCTGCTGGAACAGGTCTTTGGGCGTGAAGCAAATGCCCTGCTGCCGCGCGCGGCTGACCAGTTGAATCGAGATGATCGAATCACCGCCGAGGGCGAAGAAATTGTCGGTCACGCCGATCTGCTCGATCTTCAGAATGTCCTGCCAGACCTCGGCCAGCTGCTGCTCCAGCGGCGTCGACGGCGCGACGTAATCGCGTTGTGCCTGGCTGGCATCCGCTGCCGGCAAAGCCTTGCGATCAAGTTTGCCGTTGGGTGTCAGCGGCAATTGTTCGAGGAACAGCCACTGCGCCGGCACCATGTAGTCCGGCAGATGCGCCTTGAGCGCGGCTTGCAACTCAGCACTCAGCACGTCCAGTTGCGCAGGGCTTTGATCGGCCTCGGCCGGCACCACATAAGCCACCAGTTGCTGGCCGCCGACGCCGTCCACCGCCAGCACCACGCCTTCGCGCACGCTGGCCTGGGCCAGCAGACGCGCTTCGATTTCGCCCAGTTCAATACGGAAGCCACGCACCTTGACCTGATGGTCGATGCGGCCGACGTATTCGATACGGCCGTCGTCCATGAAACGCGTCAGGTCGCCGGTGCGGTACATACGCTCGCCGTTGCTCGCCAACGGGTTGGGCACGAAACGTTCGGCAGTCAGGCCCGGGCGCAACAGATAGCCACGGGTGATGCCTTCACCGGCCAGATACAGCTCCGCTGCGATGCCGACCGGCGCTTGCTGCAATTGCTCGTCGAGCAGGTACGCAGTGGTATTGCGCAAAGGCCGGCCGATATTGGCCTGGCCACCGAGCTCGCGACGGGTCCAGGTCGAATACGTGGTGTCTTCGGAAGGCCCGTACAGATCGTAAACGTGGACGACCGAAGTCTCGCGGTACAAGGTGTCGACCAGCGCCTGCTTGAGCGGCTCGCCGGCCAGATTGATGATGCGCACGCCCGGCGGGATCTGGCCGATGCGTTGCAACGCGGCAATCGCCGACGGCACAGTGTTGATCAGGCGCACCTGATCACGCTCGGGCAAGTCCGGCAGCTCCAGGGCATTGCGCGCCATGACCATGGATCCGCCGCGCGCCAGGGTGACGAAAATCTCCCACACCGACAGGTCGAAGCACACCGACGTCGAGGCCAGCACACCTTGCAGATCGTCCTCGCTGTAGACCTCGGCGGACCAGTGAATCAGCGCCTGTACGTTGCGATGGGCGATGGCCACGCCTTTCGGTTTGCCTGTGGAACCGGAGGTGTAGATCACGTAGGCCAGATTGGCCGAGTCGGCGCGCGCCGGCAGGTTGTCCGGTGCCTGCGCGGCGAACGCCTCACCACCGGCCTCGACCAGCACCACGTGTGCTTCGCTGGACGGCAGTTGCGCGAGCAAGGCTTGCTGGGTCAGCAGGACTTTCGCCTGGCTGTCGTCGAGCATGTAGGCCACGCGGTCGGCCGGGTAGTCCGGGTCCAGCGGCACGTAGGTGCCGCCGGCTTTGAGCACTGCCATCAGGGCGATCACCAGTTCCGCCGAACGCGGCAGCGCCACGCCGACGCGCACTTCGGCGGTGACACCCAGTGTCACCAAATGCCGGGCCAACTGGTTTGCCCGCCGGTTCAGTTCGCCGTAGCTCAGCGCCACGCCGGCATGACTCAACGCCAGTGCCTGCGGATGCGCTGCGACCCGCGCTTCAAAGCTCTGCGAAATCAACCGCTCGGCCGGATAAGCCGCGTGATTGTCGTTCCACTGCGCCAGCGTCTGCCGTTCGGCCAGCGGCAGCAGACCGATCTCGCCGAGTGCCCGTTGCGGCGCCTCGATAAATTGCTCCAGCACCTCACGCAGATGCGCGGCCAGAGCGAGCACGCTGCGCTCGGCAAAGTGCTCGGTGAGGTAATTGAAATCGAGGTTGAGCACTTCGCTGGCGCCGGCAATCAGGGTCAGGCCGTAGTTGGTCTGCTCGCGATGCTCCAGACCGGAAAAGCGCAGCCCGCCCGGATTGGCCTCCAGCGCTTCGGACACCGGATAGTTCTCGAATACCAGCAAGGTGTCGAACAACGCTTCGCCACTCAACGCCGCCAGACGCTGAATGTCCTGCAACGGCGTCTGTTCGTAGTCGCGCAACAGCAGGTTCTTGTCCTGCACGCTGCGCACCCAGTCGCCGACGCTGAGGGTGGCTTGCGGGCTGGCGATCACCGGCAGAGTGTTGATGAACAGCCCCAGCTGTTCTTCGATGCCCGGCAAATCCACCGGCCGCCCGGAAACCGTAGCGCCAAACGCCACCGTGGCCTGCCCGGTGTAGCGCTGCAACACCAGCAGCCATGCCGCCTGCACCACGCTGTTGAGGGTCACCTGTTGCTGACGGGAGAAGCTGTTCAGACGCTGGGTCAACGCTTCATCGAAATGCAGACGATGCATCTGTTTGCCCGGCCCCGGCACGGTGCGTCCGTGGCAGGCCGAGGCCAGTCGGGTCGGCTCGTCGAGCTCGGCCAGTTGCCCGCGCCAGAAATCCTGCGCGGCTGCCTTGTCCTGGCCCTGCAGCCAGACCAGAAAATCGCGATAGCGGCCCTGCGCGCTCGGCACCGGCTGGCCGGCGTAATCCTGCAGCACTTCGCCGAACATCCGCGAGTTGCTCCAGCCATCCATGAGGATGTGGTGGCAGGTGAAAATCAGTCGATGGCGATCGTCGGCAGTGCGCAACAGGCACAGGCGCAACAGCGGCGGATTCTGCAGATCGAAGCCACGTTCGCGGTCGGCCTGCGCCCGTGCTTCAAGCACCGCCGGCAGATCGGCGGCATCGCGCACATCGATTTCCGGCATTTCCAGGGTCAGTTGGCGGTTGATCACCTGCAACGGTGCATCGAGGCCATCACGGCCCCAGATGAAACCGGCGCGCAGCACTTCATGGCGATCGACCACCCGTTGCCAGGCTTGCTGGAACCGCGCAACGTCGAGGCCGTCGATGTCCAGCAACATCTGATAGACGTAGGCGCTGGCGTCCGCATCGTACAGGCTGTGGAACAGAATGCCCTGCTGCATCGGCGCCAGCGGATAGATGTCCTCGATGCGCTGGGCGGCAATCGGCAGGCTGTCCAGATGCGCCTGGGACAAACCGGCCAGCGGCACGTCGGACGGCGTGAGGCCGCCCGCATGGCTGAGGCAGTGGTCGATCAATTCGTTCAGTGCCACTTCGTAGGCGCGGGCCAGAGCGGCGATGGTCGTTTCTTCGAAGATGTCGCTGCTGTAGGTCCAGGTCAGGCTCAACTGGCCCTGATAAACCCGGCCATCGATGGTCAGCCAATTGGCCATCGGCGCGTTTTCGTCCTGGCCGGCGCCCTTGTCTTCGGTGGCCGGCCGCCACAAGGCGTCTTCGTCGAAGTTGTTATCGAACTGGCCGAGGTAGTTGAACGTCACTTGCGGTTGCGCCAGTTCACGCAGCGCCGCTTGTGCTTCGGCGGTGCCGAGATAACGCAACAAGCCATAGCCGATGCCCTTGTTGGGGATCGCGCGCAGTTGCTCCTTGATGCCTTTGATCGAGCTTTCCAGGCTGGCGTTTGGTGTCAGGCGTACCGGGAACATGCTGGTGAACCAACCCACGGTGCGGCTCAGGTCGATGTCATCGAAGAGGTCTTCGCGGCCATGGCCTTCGAGCTGCACCAGCGCACTGTCGCTGGCGGTCCACTCGCAGAGGACCCGCGCCAGTGCGGTCAGCAGCAGGTCGTTGACTTGAGTGCGGTAGATCGCCGGAGCCTGTTGCAGCAGCTGGCGAGTGCGTTCGGCGTCCAGCCGCGTGTCGACGCTGCGTTCGAAGCGGTTGTTCAACTGGCCCTGCGGATTATCCAGCGGCAAACCGAGCGGCGCGTCGCGCAACTGTTCGCGCCAGTAACTCAGTTCGCTGCCCAGCGCCGCGCTGCGCGCATGCTCTTGCAGGCGCAAGCCCCAATCCTTGAACGCGCTGGTCTTGGCCGGCAGATGCACGCGCTGTCCGCCGCTGATCTGCTGATAGGCGCTTTGCAGGTCTTCGAGCAGGATTCGCCACGACACGCCATCGACCACCAAGTGATGAATCACCAGCAGCAGACGCTGACTGGCGTCCGGCAAATCGATCAGCGCCGCGCGGATCAACGGGCCGTTGTGCAGGTCGAGGCTGCGTTGCAGGTCCAGGCACAGCGCTGGCAATGCCGCGCTGTCGTCAAGCGTGAAAGTGCGCAATAACGCTTGTGGTTGATCCGCCGCGCCGTGGCTTTGCTGCCAGCCCTGCTCGGTTTGGCGATAACGCAGACGCAAGGCGTCATGCTGTTTTTGCACCTGCGCCAAGGCCTGTTGCAGCGCCGCGGCTTGCAGGGTTTTCGCCGGGGTCAGCAGGATCGACTGGTTCCAGTGATGCCGCGCCGGGATGTCGCTGTGGAAGAAATACTGCTGGATCGGCGTCAGCGGCGCGTCGCCAAGCACTTCGCCCTGCTCCGTCTGCACCGCGTCGCTCTGCTGCGCGACGGTGGCCAGACGCTGCACGGTCTGATGCTGGAAAATATCCTTGGGCGTAAAACGAATGCCGGCCTGCCGCGCGCGGCTGACCACTTGAATCGAAATGATCGAATCGCCGCCCAGCTCGAAGAAATTATCGTGAAGCCCGACCCGCTCGACCTTGAGCACGTCCTGCCAAATCTCCGCCAGACGCTGTTCCAGTTCGCTGCGCGGCGCGGCGTAGGCCTCTTGCACGTGCGCAACGTCCGGCTGCGGCAGTTGTTTGCGATCGAGCTTGCCGTTGGCGGTCAGCGGCAGCCGGTCGAGGAACGCCCAACTGACCGGAACCATGTAATCCGGCAGGGTTTCGCGCAGGTGCAGCTTGATCGAATCGCGCAGCGCGCCCTGCTCGTCCGCGTTCAATGTCTCGGCCGGCACGACCCAGGTCGCCAGTTGCTGACCGCTGAGGCCGTCCACCGCCAGCACCACCGCTTCGCGCACCTGTGGATGCTTGAGCAGTTGCGCTTCGATTTCGCCGAGCTCGATGCGGAAACCACGGATTTTTACCTGGTGGTCGATACGACCGATGTACTCGATCACCCCGTCGCCGCGCAGCCGTGCGAGGTCGCCGGTACGGTAAAGACGCTGGCCGGCGTTGCGGTTGAACGGGTCGGGCACGAAGCGCGTGGCGCTCATGCCGGCCTGATTCAGATAACCACGGGCCAGACCGGCGCCAGCGATGTACAACTCACCAATGCAACCTTGCGGTACCAGGTTCAGCGAGCTGTCGAGCAAGTACCACGACAGGTCGACAATCGGTGCGCCGATCGGGCTGCTGTGATTGCTCTGCAGATCCGCCAGCGACAACGGCCGGTAAGTGACGTGCACGGTGGTTTCGGTGATGCCGTACATGTTGATCAGCGTCGGCGCGCGGTCGCCAAAATGCTCGAACCACGGACGCAGATTCTGTACTTCCAGCGCCTCGCCGCCGAACACCACGTAACGCAGGGCATTGCTGCGGCTCGACTCGCAGGCGACCTGCATCAACGGCTTGAACGCCGACGGTGTCTGGTTCAGCACCGTGACGTTTTCATCGCACAGCAGCGTGTAGAAATCCTCCGGCGAACGGCTGACATCGTGCGGCACCACCACCAGTTTGCCGCCGTACAACAGCGCGCCGAAAATCTCCCACACCGAAAAGTCGAACGCGTAGGAATGGAACAGCGTCCAGCTGTCCTGCGCGCCGAAATCGAACCAGTGCTCGGTGGCGCTGAACAGGCGCATCACGTTGCCGTGCGGCAGCAAGGCGCCCTTCGGTTTGCCGGTGGAACCGGAGGTGTAGATGACGTAGGCCAGATTGTCCGGCGTGGTCAAGCATGGCGGGTTGCTTGCGATGCCGTGCTCCGGCGTTTGATCCAGATCGAGGCAGACCAGCCCCGGCGGAATCGGTAATTTCCCGAGCAAATGCCCCTGGGTCAACAGCAAGTGAATGCCGCTGTCGCCGATCATGTAGCTCAAACGGTCATCCGGGTAGCTCGGGTCCAGCGGCACATAGGCGCCGCCGGCCTTCAGCACCGCGAGAATGGCGACGATCATGTCCAGCGAACGCTCCACCGCAACGCCGACGCGCACGTCCGGGCCGACACCCTGCTCGATCAGCGTATGCGCCCACAGGTTGGCGCGGTGATTGAGTTCAGCGTAGGTCAGGCGTTGCCCGGCACAGCTCACCGCCACCGCATCGGCATGCCGCTCGGCCTGGGCCTCGATGGCTTGCTGGATGCACTGGGTCAGCGGCTGTTCAATCAGCGGCGGATTCCATTGCGCCAACAGCTGTTGCTGCTGGCCTGCATCGAGCATTGGCAGCTGGCCGATACGCTGGCTCGGCTCGGCGACGATCGCTTGCAACAGCGCGGTCCAGTGCTGCGCCAGGCGCTCGATGGTCGCTGCGTCGAACAGGTCAGTGGCGTACTTCAGCACCGCTTCGATGCCGTGGGCCTGTTCGGTGGTGTTGAGGGTCAGGTCGAATTGCGCGGTCTGGCTCTGCCATTCCAGCGGTTCGATGTTCAGGCCGTTGAGGCGTGTCGCGATGCTCGCGCGGCGCTCGGCCTGGTGGTTGAACATCACCTGGAACAACGGACTGTGACTGAGGCTGCGGCCCGGTTCCAGCGCTTCGACCAGTTGCTCGAAGGGCAAGTCCTGATGCGCCTGCGCCTCCTGCGCCGTCTGTTTGACCTGACGCAGCAGTTCGATAAACGGCAGCTCTGCGTCGATGTCCGCCTTGAGCACCTGGGTGTTGACGAAGAAGCCGATCAGGCGCTCGATTTCCACCCGGCCACGGTTGGCCACCGGCACGCCGACACGGATGTCGCTTTGCCCGCTGTAGCGATGCAGCAAGGCCTGAAACGAAGCCAGCAGCAACACGAACAGGGTGACGTTTTCCTGCCGGGCAAAGGCCTTGAGGGCATGGCTCAGCGCCGGATCAAGAATCAGGTTGTGGCTGGCGCCGGCAAAGCTTTGATCGACCGCGCGCGGGCGATCCAGCGGCAGTTCCAGCACCGGTTGTTCGCCGCCGAGCTTTTCCTGCCAGTAGGCCAGTTGGCGCTCCTGCTCACCGGCCTCCATCCACTGGCGCTGCCACAAGGCGTAATCGGCGTATTGAATCGGCAGCGCCGGCAGACCGGCGTCGTGACCGAGGTTGAAACCGGCATAGAGCTGCACCAGTTCCTCGATCATCACTTGCAGCGACCAGCCATCGGAAACGATGTGGTGCAGGGTCAGCACCAGCACATGGTCATCGGGGTTGACCTGCAGCAGCGCGGCACGCAGCAACGGGCCGTGCTGCAGATCGAAAGTCTTTTGGCTCTGAGTCTGGACGAAAGCCTGGATCGAGTGCTCCGGGTCATTCGCCGGATCAGCGCTCAGGTGATGAATCTCCAACGCAAAGGGTCCTGCGGACAGGACCACTTGCAAGGGTTGTGCGCTGTCTTGAGTGAATACGGTGCGCAAGGTTTCGTGGCGCTCGATCAGCGCCGCAATGCTGCGTTCCAGTGCCGGCACATCCAGCGGCCCCTGCAAGCGCAGGGCCGTCGGAATGTTGTAGGCCGCGCTGTGCGGTGCCCACTGCCAGAGGAACCACTGGCGCTGCTGAGCGTAGGACAGCAGCAACGGCTCTTCAGCCGTGCGCTTGAAAACCGGGGCAATGTCAAAGAGGTTGACGCCTTTCTGCTTGAGCAGAACCGCCAGAGCCTTTCTTTGCTTAGCCGAAAGTTGTCCTACCGACTCGATTAACTCTTGCACGCGTTTTTCCCTCTCAAGAAATCAGTTTTTCCAGATCATCGAGGGATAGACGTTTGAGGGCCTCCAGTGATTTAGCCAATTCATCCTGAACGGGCGACATTTCGACGCGCAGCGCTTCGATCCGCGCGCAGAACTCCTTGAGGGTGTCGGTTTCGAACAGCGCCTTGAGCGGCACCTTGTCGCCGAGGCGCTCCTGCACCCTGGTCACCACCAGCGTCGCCAGCAGCGAATGCCCGCCAAGCTGGAAGAAGTTGTCCGCCAGCCCTACCCGCTCGACTTTCAGCACTTCTTGCCAGATCGTCGCGACCTCCCATTGCAGATCGCTTTGCGGCGCTAGGTATTGCTCCTGCGTCGGGCTCTCGCCCAACGCCATCAGCGCCTTGCGATCGAGCTTGCCGTTGGGCGTCAGCGGGATCGCGTCGATCAGGTGCAGATGCCCCGGCACCATGTGCGCCGGCAAGCGGCTGGCCAAGGCATTGCGCACCCGCTCGGCCAGCGTCGACCGCTCGCTGTCCGGTGCGGCGACGAGGTAGGCATGCAGGTGTTTGCCTGCGGCGCCGTCCTGCGCCAGTACCACCGCCTCACGGATATCGTCGAGTTCCAGCAGGCGTGCTTCGATCTCGCTGAGTTCGATGCGGAAGCCGCGAATCTTCACCTGATGGTCGGCGCGACCGATGTACTCGATGTTGCCATCGTCGCCCTGGCGCACCAGATCGCCGGTGCGGTACAGGCGCTCGCCGTTGCTCGCGTAAGGATTCGGCACAAAGCGTTCGGCGGTCAGCGCGGCGCGGCGCAGATAGCCGCGCGTCACCCCGGCACCAGCGAGGTACAGCTCGGCCGCCACGCCCTCGGGCAGCGCCTGCAACTGACTGTCGAGCAGGTAGGCCACGGTGTTGTCCAGCGGCCGGCCAATGTTCGCCCGGCCCTGCGGGGTGCGCAGGGTGAAGGTCGAATAAGTGGTGTCCTCCGACGGCCCGTAAAGATCGTAGACCTGCTGCACCTGAGTGCTGGCATAGACGCTGTCGACCAGACTCTGCTTGAGCGGTTCGCCGGCCAGATTGATGGTGCCGACCGAAGCCGGAATCTGCCCGGCCCGTTGCAACGCGGCGATCGCCGACGGCACGGTATTGATCAGCGTTACCTCATCGCGCGCCGGCAAATCCGCCAGCGCCAGGGCGTTGTCGGCCAGCACCAGGCAGCCTCCGCAGGCCAGCGTGACGAAGATTTCCCACACCGAGAGATCGAAGCAGATCGAGGTCGAGGCCAGCACGCCGCGCAATTGTTCTTCGCGATAGACCCCAGCCGACCATTGAATCAGCGCCGATAGATTGCCGTGGCTGATTGCTACGCCTTTCGGTTTGCCGGTGGAGCCGGAGGTGTAGATCACGTACGCCAGATTTTCAGCCGCGAGGTTAACCAGCGGCGCAGTGGCCGGGTATTCGCTGGCGACGTTCTCGTCCACCAGCAGCACCTGTGCGCTCAGGCTTTCAGGCAGCATCGCCAAGGCCGCTGGCTCAGTGAGCAAAACAGCGGCGCGGCTGTCGTCGAGCATGTGCAGCAAGCGTTCCTGCGGGTAATCCGGGTCCAGCGGCACGTAGGCGCCACCGGCCTTGAGAATCGCCAGCAAGCCGACCAGCATGTCCGGCGTGCGGCGCATGCACACGCCGACGCGCACTTCCGGCCCGACGCCCATGCCTTGCAGCTTGTGCGCGAGACGATTGGCCCGGGTATCGAGGTTTTGGTAAGCGATGGATTGCTCAGCGAACAGCACCGCGTTCGCCTGTGGCTGTCGCTGCACCTGCGCGGCGATGTGCGCCAGCACCGTGCGTTGATCCGCCGTGGTAACCGGCGCCTTGCCCCACTCGATCGCTTGTTGCTGTTGTGGCTCGGCGAGCAGTTGCAGCGCGCCCAGCGGCTGCGTGGCGTCGGCGAGGAACTGCTCGAGCAGGCCTTGCAACTGCGCACTCAACGCGCGGATCGCTTGAGCGTCGAAACTGGCCTGATCGTAACTCACGCCCAGACTCAGCTCGCGGCCGGTGACCGCGACCAGCGTCAGCGGATAGTTGGTCTGCTCCTGCCGGCGGATTGCCGAGAACTTCAGGCCCGTCTCAGGGCCCTGCGCCAGTGCTTCAGCCATCGGATAGTTTTCGAACACCAGAATACTGTCGAACAACGCCCCGGCGCCCGTACCGGCCCAGCGCTGAATGTCATACAGCGGCGTGTGTTCGTGCTCGCGCAAGGCCAGGTTGAGGTCTTGCACCTGTTGCAGCCATTGGCTGACGCCGATTTCCGGCGATGGCGCCGCCACCACCGGCAAGGTGTTGATGAACAGGCCGATCTGCTGCTCGACGCCCGGCAAATCGGTTGGCCGTCCGGCGACCGTCGCGCCAAACGCCACGTGATCCTGGCCGGTGTAGCGCTGCAACAGCAGCAGCCACGCCGCTTGTACCAGCGTGTTGAGGGTGACTTTCTGCTCGCGTGCGAAGCGGTTCAGTTCGGCGGTCAGCGGTTCGCTGAACACATGCTCGTGATCGGCATAGCCGCTCGCCGCGTGCCTGACCGGTATGGCGCTGGCCAGTCGCGTCGGCTGTTCAAGGTCCGCCAGCGCCGCACTCCAGAACTGTCGACTGGCCTGCTGATCACGCTGGCCGAGCCATTCGATGTAATCGCGATAACGCCCCTGCCCTGCGCTCGGCGCGATGCCGGCGTAGCGTTGCAGCACTTCGCCGAACAACTGCGAAGTGCTCCAGCCGTCCATCAGGATGTGATGGCAGGTGTAGATCAGGTGATGAGTGTGCTCATCGATGCGCACCAACGTCACGCGCAACAGCGGTGCGTCGAGCAGATCGAAGCTGTTATGCAGATCTTCAGTGGCGAGATGATCAAGTGCTGAATCAAGGCCGGCGCGACCGCTCCAGTCCTGCACTTGCCACGGCATCTGCACGCGGCTGCGCACCACTTGCACCGGCGCGGCGGCATCCTGCGGCCAGACGAACGCCGTGCGCAGAATATCGTGAGCATCAACAGTCTGCTGCCAGGCCTGGCGGAAGCGCTCGGCGTCGAGCTGCTCGACGTCGACGCGCAGCTGATTGGTGTAGGCCGGGCTGTCCGGCTCGTTGCGGCTGTGGAACAGAATGCCTTGCTGCATCGGCGACAGCGGGTACAGATCGACGATGTCACGCGGCGCCATCGGCAGCGCCGACAGCTGCGCCTGGGTCAGGTTGGCGAGTTTGAAGTCCGAGGGTGTCACGCCACCTGCGCAGCTCGCGCAGCAATGTTCGATCAGGCGTTGCAGTTCGCGGCGATAAGCCTCGGCCAGCGCCTCGATGGTCTCGGCGCGATACATGCCGCTGCCGAAGGTCCAGGTCAGTTCCAGCTCACCGCCGAGAACCTGTCCGTCGACGCTCAGCCAATTGCCCAGCGGCGCTTGCCCATCCTGATTGGCGCCGGTGCTGTCAGCGCTTGGCAGGAACAACGCGCCTTGCTCGGCGCTGAACGCGCCGTCGAACTGACCGAGGTAATTGAAGGTCACCCGTGGTTGCGCCAGCGTCTGCAACTCGGCTGCACGCGTGAGGTAACGCAGCACGCCATAACCGATGCCTTTGCCCGGCACCGCCCGCAGTTGCTCCTTGATCGCGCACAGCGACGCAGCGGGATTGGCCTGCGGAGTCAGGCGCACCGGGAACAGGCTGCTGAACCAGCCGACCGTGCGGCTCAGGTCGATGTCGTCGAACAGGTCTTCACGACCGTGGCCTTCGAGCTGGATCAACACCGAAGACTGCTCGCTCCAGTCACACAGCACCCGCGCCAAAGCCGTCAGCAACAGGTCGTTGATCTGCGTGCGATAAGCCGCCGGGGCGACTTTCAGCAGCTTGTCGGTCAATGTCTGGCTCAGGCGCGTACTGGCGCGAGCGGCCTGGGCGCGGGTCTGGCTGTCCACGGCGAAATCTTGTGGCAGTGCCGCGTCTTCCGCCGCCAGGGTCTGGCGCCAATAATCGCGTTCGCCGGCAAGCGCTTCACTCTGCGCATAACGATGCAACTGCTCGGCCCAGTTGTGCAGCGAACTGCTCTGGCCTGGCAACACCGCCGCCGTCCCCGCCGCCAATGCCTGGTAAGACTGCTGCAAGTCCTCAAGCAGAATGCGCCACGACACGCCGTCGACCACCAGGTGATGAATCACCAGCAACAAACGCTGCTCGGCATTCGGCAGAGTGACCAGCACCGCGCGCAGCAACTGCCCGCGCTGCAGATCGAGGCTGCGCTGCGCCGCGTCGGCCACGGCCGGCAAGGCATCGAGACTGTCCAGCTCGCGCAGCCAAAGCAGTTCGGCATCGCGCTGAGTCTGCGGCAACGCCTGCCAGCTATCGCCCGACTGCACAAAGCTCAAGGCCAGCGCTTCGTGCTGCTCGACCAGCGCCGCCAGCGCCTTACGCAAATGTACGGCGTCCAGCGCCAGGGTCGGTTGCAGCATCACCGACTGGTTCCAGTGCTGGCGCTGGGCAATCGGCGTGTCGAAGAAGCGCACCTGAATCGGCAGCAACGGCAACGGCCCACGTGCCACAGGTGCCGCGACGGCAACCGGTTTGGCTTCGATCAGTTTGGCGACGGTAGCCAATTGGCCGATGGTCTGTTTTTCGAACAACTGCTTAGGGCTGAGCTTGATGCCCTGGCGCTTGGCCCGGGCGATGATCTGCAAGCTGAGGATCGAGTCGCCACCCAGTTCGAAGAAGTTATCGCTGCTGCCGACTCTTTCGAGCTTGAGCACGTCGGCCCAGATCGCCGCCAGCTTCTCCTCGATCTCACCGACCGGCGCGACGAACTGCTGGCTGACCACGCCGGGCACTGGCAAGGCACGCTTGTCGAGCTTGCCGTTGGCAGTCAGCGGCAGCTTTTCCAGCAACAGCAACTGCGCCGGCACCATGTAATCCGGCAGCCGCGCCTGCAACTGCTCGCGCAGTTCCTGCGCCTGCACCTTCGCGCCCACCGCCGGCACGCACCATGCCAGCAGTTGCAGGCGCGCCGGGTCGTCATCCAGTGGCAGCGCGAGCACGGCGGCTTCGCTGACACCGTCGAGGCTGAGCAACACCCGCGCGACTTCCGCAGGCTCAACACGGTAGCCGCGCACTTTGACCTGATCGTCGGCACGACCGATGAATTCCAGCGCCTGCTCGCGATTGCGCCGAACCCGGTCGCCGCTGCGGTAGACCCGCGCGCCCGCTGCGCCGAACGGGTCGGGCAGGAAACGTTCGGCGGTCAGCGCCGGCTGATTCAGGTAACCAAGGGCAACGCTGTCGCCGCCGATGTACAGCTCACCGGCGACCTGATCGGCTACCGGGTTGAGCACATCGTCGAGCACATAGACATGGGCACCGGCCAACGCCGTACCGATCGGAACACTGCGCGCCTGGGCGGCGAGTTCTTCGACCTCATGGGTCAGCACGCCCACGGTGGTTTCGCTCGGCCCGTAGTGGTTGATCAGGCGGCAGCCCGGCTTCAGTTGCTGCACGCGCTCGACCAGTGCCGGCGAACAGGCTTCGCCGCCGACGATCAGTGCGTGTTCCGGCAGCACATCGGCAGGCTTGGCCGCCTGCAACAGCGCGGCGAGATGCCCGGGGACGATTTTCAACATGCCAACGCGATGGCAGGCCATGTATTCGGCAAAGCGATCCGGGTCGAAGCCGAGTTCTTCCGGCAGCACATGCAGCAGTCGGCCCGAGCACAACGCGCCGAACAGCACGGTGAAGCCAAGGTCAGCGGCGATGGTCGAGACCAGCGCCATGCTCGCCTCGGGCGCCGGCGCCAGACGTTCGAGGACGCCGCGCACATAACTGCCCAGCGCGCCGTGGCTCACCACTACGCCCTTGGGTTGTCCGGTGGAGCCGGAAGTGTGAATCACGTAGGCCGGCGACTGCGCATACAGCGTCAGCTCAGGCGCGGACGCCGGCAGCGACTGCAATTGCCCCGGCGCAAACTCCAGACCCTGACAGCCCTCACCCGCCACTTCGCTGAGCCGTGCGTCGCCTTCAGCACCGATCAGCGCCCGCGCCTGCGCAGCGCCGAGCATCTGCTTCAGGCGCGCGCTTGGCGCCTTGACGTCGAGTGGCATGTACACCGCGCCAGCCTTGAGAATCGCCAATACGCAAGTCAGCCAGTCCAGCGAACGTTCCAGCAGCACCGCCACCGGTTCGCCGACACTGACGCCCTGCGCACGCAAATAATGGGCGAGACGATTGGCCTCCTGATCCAGCGCCTGGAAAGTCACCGTTTGCTTGAGATCCCGAGCGGCCAGCGCCTGCGGCTGCCGAGCCACTTCACGCGCCCAGTGCTGCAACACCGTCAACGCCGGTTCGCGGTGAATGGCAAGCGCAGCAGGCCGTGGTGTGGCAACCGTGTGCAGTGGCGCCTGCGGCGAGTTGAGCAATTGTGTAAACAGGTCCAGCAACATCGGCACAAAACCGGCGACCGTTTCCGCCCGATAGAGATCGCTGGCGTAGGTCATCTGGCCGTGGATCAGCGCACCGTCGTCGGTGATGTCCAGGGCCAGATCGAAGTGCGTGCCGTCCTTGGCCAGCGGGTATTCACTGACGGTCAGGCCGGGCAAGGCCATCGAGCGCTGTTTCTGCATGCCGACGTTCTGGTTGAACTTGGCCTGGAACAGCGGGTTGTGGCCCAGGGTGCGTTCGGCGACCAATTCGTCGACCAGTTGCTCGAACGGCAACTCCTGATGTGCCTGTGCGCCGAACGCCGCTTCACGCACCTGCGCGAGCAAATCGGCGAAACTGCCGCGCTCATCGACCTGGCAACGCAGCACCTGGGTGTTGACGAAGAAACCGATCAGTCCCTCGACTTCGGCGCGGCCACGGTTGGCATTCGGCACGCCGACACGAATGTTGCGCTCGCCGGCCAGACGCGAAAGGAACAGCGAGAACCCCGCCAGCACCAGCATGAACAGGCTGATGCCCTGGCTGCGCGCAAAAAAGTTGAGCTGTTGCGACAGGTCAGCACCGAAATCGAAACTCAGGGTCTGTCCTGCAAAGCTTTGCGTCATCGGTCGGGCAAAGTCCGGCGCCACTTCCAGCAGCGGATGTTCGTCGCCCAATTGCTGACGCCAGTAGTCGAGCTGGCGTTCACCCTCGCCGGCCTCCAGCCAGCGCCGCTGCCAGATCGCATAGTCGGCGTACTGCAACGGCAGCGCCGGCAATTGCGGTTCGCGCTGCAGGCTGAAAGCCTGATAGCACTGGACGAATTCCTTGACCATGACGTCCATCGACCAGCCATCGGAGACGATGTGATGCATGCTCACCACCAGCACGAACTCATCGTCGGCCAAGGCAAACAGACTGGCGCGCAACAACGGGCCGTGGCGCAGATCGAACGGTTGCGCGGTGACGTCTTGCACGTGTTGCGCGAGCAGTGCTTCGCGCTCTTGCACGGCGACGCCGGTCAGATCGAAGCGTTGCAGCGCAATACTTTGTTGCTCGAGAATCAGCTGATGCGCTTGATCGCCGTCGGTGTGAAACACCGTGCGCAACACTTCATGGCGCGCCAGCAGATGATCGAACGAGCGGCTCAGGGCCGACTCATCCAGCCGGCCTTTCAGACGCAAGCCAGCGGCCATATTGTATGCGGCGCTGTGCGGTTCCAGTTGCCAGAGAAACAGCAGGCGCTGCTGGGCGAACGACAGGGGAATCTGCGCGCAGTCGTGGCGGCTGACCGGCAGCGGCAACAGGCTGAAATCCTTGCCCTCCTCGCGCAGCTTGGCGAGAAACAGCCGACGCTGTTCCAGCGGCAGGCCGACGAACCTTTTTGCAATACGTTCCGCCATCGTGCCGCTCATACTTCTTCTCCTTGCAAAGCATTCATGAACTGATCCAGGTCGGACCAGTCGTCGTCGCCGCTCGTCTCGGCCAGTTGCCCGAGCACCTCGGCGAGATCCGCCAGCAGCGGTTTTTCGAACAGGCTGCGCAGCGGCAGCACCACGCCCATCTGCTCCTTGACCCGGGCAATCACCTGCGCGGCCAGCAACGAATGGCCGCCCAGTTCAAAAAAGTGATCGTCCAGGCCCACACGCGGCACGTGCAGCACCTCGGCCCAGACCTGCGCCAGACACTGCTCGGCCGGCGATTGCGGAGCGCGGTAATCGCCCTGCAACTGCGCCGGATCCGGCGTCGGCAAGGCCTTGCGGTCGAGCTTGCCGCTCGGCGTCAGCGGCAGGTCCGCCAGCAACAGCAGATGCCCCGGCACCATGTAATCCGGCAGGCTGGCTTGCAGCGCCGCGCGGGTCTGCTGACGGAACGCCGTTTGCGTTGCCGCGCTGGCAAGCACCGCAGGTTCTGTCACCACGTAGGCGACCAGTTGCGCTCCACCCGCGAATGGCACCGCCAGCACCACTGCCTCGCGAACGCGCGGACATTGCTGCAGGCGCGATTCGATCTCGCCCAGTTCGATGCGAAAGCCGCGAATCTTCACTTGATGATCGACCCGGCCGACATACTCCAGCGCGCCATCGCCGCGCAGTCGCGCACGGTCGCCGGTGCGGTACAGGCGCTGGCCGTCGGCGAACGGGTCGGCAATGAAACGCTCGGCGCTGAGGCTCGGTTGGCGCTGATAACCGCGCGCCAGACCCGGCCCACCGATGTACAACTCGCCCACCGCGCCTTGCGGCAGCAGGTTCAGATCATCGTCGAGCACGTACAGACGCCGTGCTGCCAGTCCGTGGCCGATCGGCATGCCACGCCACGACACGTCTTGGGCGGTCAGCGCGGTGCAGTCATGAATCGTCGAGACCACCGTGGCCTCGGTCGGGCCGTAGGTATTGAGCAGGCGCACATGCCCCAGCCCGGCCTGCTGCCACAGGCGCAAACCGTCCACCGCCATGGCTTCGCCGCCGACGTGAATCTGCCGCAGCGCGCCGAAACTGGCCGGCGGTTTCGCCGCGTATTCCTGCACCAGCCAATACCAATAAGCCGCCGGCAGGTCGGCCAGAGTGATGCCCTGATCGATGATCACCTGATGCAGCGTCGCGCTGTCCCACAACGGCGCATCGCGCATGACTACGCTGGCGCCATGGCACAGCGGCGGGAAAAACTGCTCGACGAAGCCATCGAAACTGCTGGTGGCGAATTGCAGAACCCGGTCGCCTTCGCGCAGATCGCTGTAGTCGATGGCGCGGGCGATGAACTCGCTCAGCGCGCCATGACTGACCGCCACGCCTTTCGGCCGCCCGGTGGAACCCGAGGTGTAGATCACGTACGCGAGGTTGTCGGCCTCGACCGTGACCGACAGATTGTCGCTCTGCCCGCTGGCGGGCAACTGCTCCAGACACAGGCACTCGATGCCGTCGAGCGGCGGCAGGCTGGCAAGGCTTTGCTGATCACTGAGCAACAGTTGCAAACCACTGTCAGCGAGCACATGGCGCAAGCGTTCGGCTGGGGTCTGTGGATCCAGCGGCACATAGGCACCACCGGCCTTGAGCACGGCCAGCAGCGCTACCGCCAATTCCAGCGAACGCCCCAGCGCGACACCGACCAGCACGTCCGGGCCGACACCCTGTGCGCGCAACTGATGGGCCAAGCGATTGCTTCGAACGTTTAGTTCGTCGTAGCTGAATACTGGTGCAGGGGCAGTGGCCAACAGCACCGCCGGCGCTTGCGCAGTCCGTGCGACCTGCGCTTCGAACAGGCTTTGCACGCTGGTAAACCGAGGCACTGGCGCAGTCGCTTGAATCAACGCTTGCCGCTCGCCCTCGGCGAGCATCGCCATCTCGCCGACCAACTGCTGCGGGTCGCGGCACACCGACTGGAGAATGTTGCGCCAATGCCCGGCCAGCGCGGCGATGGTTGAGGCATCAAAAATATCCGTGGCGTAAGTGAAGGCAGCAAACAGTTGCTCGCCCTCCTCGCGGGTGTCGAGCATCAGATCACTGGTGGCCGCGTGTTGCCGAGCGCTGCCAGCCAGTTGCTCTTCGCTCAGATAGCCCACGCGCAAGCCCGAAGCAAGTTGCGCCTGATGCAAATCGGTGACCAGCGGCTGGTGGTTGAACATCACTTGAAACAGCGGATTGTGGCTCTGGCTGCGCGCCGGTTGCAGGGCTTCGATCAAGGCGTCGAACGGCAGATCCTGATGGGCCTGAGCACCCAGTGCAGCCTGGCGCAGGCTCTGCAGCAGCTCGGCGAATGGCGTTTGTGCAGTGACCGCGCTGCGCAGGATCTGCGTGTTGACGAAGAAGCCGATCAGGCCCTCGGTTTCACTGCGGGTGCGGTTGGCGATCAGCCCGCCGACACGAATATCGGTCTGGCCGCTGTAGCGATGCAACAGGGTCTTGAACGCCGCCAGCAACACCACGAACAACGTCACGCCCTGACGCTGGGCAAGGTTTTTCAGCTCTTCGCGCAAGGCCGCGTCGATCACCGTTTCCAAGCGTGCGCCCTGATGGCTGGACTGCGCCGGATAGGCCCGATCGGTGGGCAACTCCAGCACTGGATGTTCGTCGCCCAGTTGCGTGCGCCAGTAGTCCAGTTGCCGCTCGCGCTCACCGGCCTCCAGCCAGCTGCGCTGCCACAGTGCGTAGTCGCGGTAATGCACGGTCAACGGCGCCAGCGTCGGTTCACGCCCGGCGACCAGCGCGTCGTAAGTGCGCATGAATTCGTCGATCAGAATGTTCATCGACCAGCCGTCGGCGATGATGTGGTGCAGGGTCAGCAGCAGCACGTGTTCCTGCGCGGCCAGGCGCAACAGCCGCAGACTCAGCAGCGGGCCGTTCTGCAGGTCGAAGGCCTGGGTCGCCTCGGCCATCATGTGCTGCTGCGCCAGCGGCAAGCGCTGGGCTTGGGGCAACTCGCTCAGGTCAGTCACGGGTAGTTTCAGTGGCTTAGGTTCGGCCACACGCTGGAAGGCCCGCTCGCCATTTTGGCCGAAGGTGGTGCGCAAACATTCGTGGCGCGCCGCCAGACGGCTGAAGGCTTGCTCCAATGCTTCGACTTGCAGATCGCCATCCAGACGCACCGCCATCGGCAAGTTATAGGCTGCGCTGGTCGGCTCCAGTTGCCAGAGAAACCACATGCGCTGCTGCGCGTAAGACAGGCCGTCACGCTCGGCGATGCCGTCGCAGGCGGTCATTGGAAGCTGCGCAAAATCGATGCCCTCGCGGGCCATGCCGGCGAGGAACAGACGGCGTTTGTCCTGGGGCAATTCGATAAAGCGGCGGGCTAGTTTCTGTGCGTCTGCGGCATTCATGCGTGGAGTCCTTGCTGATCGGCGGCGTGACCTGGAGACCCGGTCGTATCAACAAGAACGAATGGCCCGCGCGATGATTTAGCGCGCCAGCGGCATTCACGGCCCGACGGTACAAAGGCCAGACAGACAAATGCCGAAGCCGGTACAGGCCCGGATTCGGCATTTGAGTTGAAGAGTGGCGAAGCGCCTAACGCACGTCCTGCGAATGCCCCTCGGCCATCGCCACGATGACTTTGCGCGGCCCTTCGAACGGTGAGCGCGCGTGAGCCGAAAGCATGTTGTCGAGCATCAGCACATCGCCCTCCTGCCAGGGGAAACTGATCGCACAGTCGTCGAGCACCGCACGAATCTGCGCCAGCACTTCGTCTTCGATCGGCGAGCCGTCGCCGTAGTAGACGTTACGTGGCAGGTCTTCTTCGTCAACGATGTCGAGCAGGCTTTCGCGCACGTCCGCTGGCAGGTTGGAGATGTGAAACAGGTGCGCCTGATTGAACCAGACGTGGTCGCCGGTCACCGGGTGCACCGCCACCGCCTGACATGTCTGCCGCGTGCGCAGCTCACCGTCGTCCTTCCACTCGCAGACAATGCCGTGGGCCTTGCAGTAGGCCTCGACGACTTCGCGGTCTTCGGTGTTGAACACGTCTTCCCAAGCGACATCGAGGCCATTGCCAAAGTTGCGCACGTACATCAGGCCCTTGCTGACGAACCGCTCGCGGATCGCCACGGGGATGCGCCGGTAGACTTCGCGGCTGTCGGCAATCGGCGTCTCGCCTCCAGACCTGGCAGTGATCATGCTGTAGAACCAGATCTTCATCGGCCAGTCGCGGGAATAGGCCTGCTCGTTGTGCAGCGGAATGCTCTGGTGCGCCGGGTATTCGGTGGAGGTGTACACGCCTTGAGTGACGTTGGTGCGCGGCGTCGAGCCGAACTCGTAGTTCAGCAGCGGATGGCCGAAACTCGCGGCGAACTGGCGGAACTGCTCGGCGCCATCGAGGCGAAAACCGCGAAATAGCACACCACCGTCGCGCAGCAGATGCTCGTCGACCAGCGCCTTCAATTCATCGAACACCGCCAGCAGGTCGGTGTCGGCATCGCCCGCCTCGACCAGCAGCGGCAAGCGCCCGCGCTGCGGCAGCAACGGCCGCACGGAAAATCCCAGAGCAACAGCCATGACTGGCCTCCTGAAAATGATAGATGAGTCGCGTCTCAGAACGCCGGTTGCGCGGCCTGCGCAAGGCGCCGGTGATGCACTTCCAGATGGGTCTTGATCGTGCGAATGACCCGCGCCTCGTGCTCATGAATGAAGAAATGCCCGCCGGTCATCATGTCCACCGAGAAACTGCCCAGGGTCTCCTTGCTCCAGCCGATCAGTTGTTCGGTGGTGGCGCGGTCTTCCTTGCCACCGAGCACGTGCACCGGGCAATTGAGCAAGGGCCGCTCGGCAGGCGTGAAGCGGCCGCACATCATGAAATCGGCGCGCAGCACCGGCAGGGTCAGGCTCATCAATTCCTCATTGGCGAGGATTTCTTCGCTGGTGCCCTGAAAGGTGCGCAACTGTTCGATGAGTTCTTCATCACTGCGCGGTTCGGCAAAGCCGCGGTCGTAATCGCTGCGCATGGACGGCGCAGCGGTGCCGGAGGCGAACAGCGCCAGCGGCTCCGGCACACCCAGTTCGCGAAAGGCATGGGCCATTTCGCAGGCGAGCAATGCACCGAGGCTATGCCCGAACAACGCATACGGGCCTTGCAGCCCCGCTTTGTGCTCGCGCGCCAGTTGTCGCGCCAGTGCGCGCATGTCGGTTTGCAGCGGTTCATCGAACCGCGCCCCACGCCCCGGCAGTTCCACCGGTTGCAATTGCAGCCACGTCGGCAGTTGACGCCGCCAGCGGCTGTAAACCATGGCGCTGGCGCCCGAATAGGGCAGGCACAGCAATGTCAGCTTGGTCACCGCGCTTTCCTTGAAAAATGTGTCTGCAAGAAAGACGGATCACTGGCCGGACAAATTAGTCGCCCGGTCGCTAAATTCCCTCGCCAGCCGCTCGTTGCCTGTTCAGGAAAAAAACAACAATCGCGAGGGAATCACCGTGGACCTGCAGAGCATTCTGGGCAAGTTGTTCGCCAACGCCGGCGCGGTCGGCATCGAGGGCGTTTTCCAGTTCATTTTCAGCGCGCAGCAGGCGTTCTGGTATGACGTCAAGACCAGCCAGCGCACGGAAGTCGGGCGCCACCCAAGCCCGGACGTGACCATCGAAGTCGCGGAAAAGGATTTTCTCGGGATCATGGCCGGCGTGGTCAACGTCGAGGAACTGTTCGCCAGCGGGCGCCTGAAGATCGGCGGCAACATGGGCCTGGCAACGATGTTGCCGCAGATCATCGACCACGCCCGCCAGGGTGGCGGCACGGTGGAAAAGGTCGACATGAACAAGCGCTACCCGACGCCGCCACGCTTCAGCGAAAAGCTCACTGCCGCGCTGCCTCGCCAGACCAGCGTCGAACGTCGTGCGCGGGCCGAGTTGAGCCGGCACGAATTCGAAACCCGTTATCTGCCCAACGGCATTCCGTTGGTGATCAGCAATGCCCTGCACGACTGGCCGTTGTTCAGCCTGAGCCGCGAGGAGTCGCTGGTGCATTTCGCCGAACTGCAAGGCATCACCCGCCACGGCGATTACGTGAAGAAGACCTTTTCCACCGAGCGTGATTTCCGCTCGACCTCAATGGCCGAATTCATCGCCTCGCTGGACAGCCCGGCGGTCAAAGGCGCGGATGGCGAGCCGCCGGCGTACATGGGCAACAACATCCTGCCGGCGCAATTGCTGCAACAGATCCAGTACCCGCCCTACTTCGACACGTCGCTGTTCATTCCGCCACGTATCTGGATCGGCCCCAAGGGCACGCTGACGCCGTTGCACCGCGATGACACCGACAACCTCTTCGCCCAGGTCTGGGGGCAGAAGAAATTCACCCTCGCCGCGCCGCATCACCGCGAAGCGCTGGGCACCTGGTCGACCGCGCCCAAGGGAGGTCTGGATGGCTGCGATTTCAACCCGGACGCGCCGGACTATGAACGTTTCCCGGCAGCGCGGGAGGTGACGTTTTTGCGGGTGACGCTGGAGGCTGGGGATCTGCTGTTTTTGCCAGAGGGCTGGTTCCATCAGGTGGAGTCGGTGTCGACGTCGCTATCCGTCAACTTCTGGATCAACTCAGGACGCGGCTGGTAACACCGCAAAATAACTGTGGGAGCGAGCCTGCTCGCGAATGCGTTGTATCAGGTATGAAGATATTTACTGACACACCGCCTTCGCGAGCAGGCTCGCTCCCACAGTGGAATTTCATTTCAAGTGACGGAAACTTTGGAACGCTGAAATCAGCACCACCGCTCCCGCCGCAATCGCCAGCCAGAAGCCGCTGCGCGCGCCAAACGCATCCACCAGCGCGCCGGAACCGGCGGCGCCGATCGCCACGCCGATGCTCAGCCCGGTCACCAGCCAGGTCAGGCCTTCAGTCAGTTTGGCCGGCGGCACGATGCGTTCGATCAACGCCATCGCCACAATCAACGTCGGCGAAAAAAACAGCCCGGCGATAAATACCGCGATCGACAAGCCAAGGATGTTGCTCGCCAAAAGCAGCGGCAGCGTGGTCACTGCCGTCGCCACGCCGCCGTAGAGAAACAGGCGCGGCAAAGGCAGTTTCGAACGCATCGCACCGAAGGCGATGCCGGCCAGGCATGAGCCGATCGCGTACACCGACAAAACAATACTCGCCGCTGCCGGCTGCCCCTGATGTTGAGCGAAAGCGACGCTGACCACATCGATGACTCCGACGATCACGCCCATCGCCAGCATCAACGCCAGCAGCCATTGCACGTCGGTCGAGCGAATGATCGAGCCCCGATGCTGCGACTCCTGCGCGTGCACGGGCGGCTCGGTGCTGCGCTGGGCGACAAACGCCGTCACGCCAATGGCCAAGGCCAACAGCGCCGCCAACGGCCCGGCCTCGGGAAACACCGCAACCGACAAGCCTACTGACAGCGGCGGCCCGACGATAAAACACACTTCGTCGAGCACCGACTCCAGCGCATACGCCGTCTGCAATTGCGGCTGGCCACGGTAGATCTCGGTCCAGCGCGCCCGCACCATCGCCGACATGCTCGGCATGCACCCGGCCAGCGCGGCGAAGACGAACAACGTCCAGTCCGGCGCCTGCAAACGCGTGCACAGCAGCAACATCAATAACCCGCCGCCACCGGTCAACGCTGCGATTGGCAGCACCCGCCCCTGCCCATAACGGTCCACCAGCCGCGATACCTGCGGCGCGCAAAACGCCGTGGCCAAGGCAAACGTCGCCGCCACCGCCCCCGCCAGCGCATAACCGCCGTTCAACTGCGCAAGCATTGTGATGAGGCCAATGCCGGTCATGGAAATCGGCATGCGCGCCAGCATCCCGGCCAGTACGAAAGCACGGGCACCGGGGGCGGTGAACAATTCGCGGTAGGGGTTTGCCATCGATTGCAGCCTCATCAGGGGCGGCCAAGTTGCCATAGCCTTGAATGCCGTGGAAGCGCGCAATTGTTAGCGGTCTGTGAAGGCCACTGATCTTTCCAGCGCTGAACGACGATGACCACTGGTCGAAAACCCACGCTGACCTGTCAGACCTGACAGGTGTGGTCCCTTGCCTTTTGCGCTTTGATGAGGCCTTGGATCTTCATGTGTCACCGTGAACCCTGCAAACGCACTCAGGAGCCTCGCCATGGACGAATCGTCAATGTTCGTCTCACCCGAAGCGGACAAAGTGCCCTGGGCCGTCCCCGCCCTTTATGGCTTGGCGCCCTTTCGCGACAACGCCGCGCTGGCAGACGAGGTGGATGATCGGCTGATGCCGTGGATCGAGCAGGTGGGGATTTTCCCGGGTCGGCAAGACAAAGTCCGCGCCATGGGTTTCGGTCGCTTCGCCATGCTGTGTCATACCGACACCGATGAGCCCGATCGGCTGTTGCTCGCGGCGCAATGTTTCGCCGCATTGTTCGCCGTGGACGACTACTACTGCGACGATGAGCGAACCGGGTCCGAACCCAGAATGGTCGGGCCGCGCCTTTCCCTGGCGCTGGCGGCGCTGGAACCGGTTTACCTGAGCGCACGGTTCCGCCCGGGGCTTGAGCAGGCCTTGAACAGCGATCCGGTGCTGGTCGCGCTGCGTGCCTATCTGAGGCGGGTCGAGACTTTCGCGACCGCGGCGCAGGTTGCCCGCGTTCGCCATGAAATCATTGCCATGTTCGTCACCATGACCGCCGAAGCGGCCTGGCGTATCGAAGGGCTCACGCCCGCGCTTTGGGAATATCTGGCTCAGCGTCAGGTCAACAGTTTTCTGCCGTGCCTGTCGCTGATCGACATCATCGGCGGGTATGAATTGCCCGCCAACGAATACAGCGCACCTGAGGTGCGGCGCGTCACGGCGCTGGCCGCCAGCGCCACGATCATTGCCAATGATCTGTTTTCCGCGCTGAAGGAACAGCAGGCCGGTATCGGCGATTTCAACCTGCCTTTGTTGCTGATCCAAGAACAGGGCTGCTCCCCCGCGCAGGCCATGGCGCAAAGTGCTGCCGTTCACGATGACATCATGCATCTGTATGAGGCGGCAGAACGGGCGGTATTACCGCACGCCTCCCTGCTGCTCAAACGCTATCTGCGCGGAATCAAGAGCTGGCTGGCCGGCAACGTCGAATGGCACCGCAGCAGTGGCCGCTATCAGGTCTGAAGCTGCCAACTTTTCATGGTTGCAGATGAACTCTCGCCACAGGCCATCAGTCAGCTACTTAAGTCTCTGGAACCAAGGCGCGAATCGTCATGCAGATTTCCCTCGCTCATCAGGTGGCGCTGGTCACTGGCGCCAGCTCCGGCATCGGCCATGCCGCCGCCAAAGCACTCGCTGCGGCCGGCGCTGCGGTCGTGATCAACTACAACAGCAGCGCCGAACCCGCCGAAGAACTGGCCGCGCAAATCAACGCCGAAGGCGGTAAGGCCCTCGCCATCGGCGCGGATGTTTCGAAAGAAGAAGATGTCGAGCGGCTGTTCGCCGAGACCGTCGAAGCCTTCGGCTCGCTGGACATTCTGGTGGCCAATTCCGGCCTGCAAAAAGACGCTGCCGCCGTGGACATGACGCTCGACGACTGGAACACGGTGATCGGCGTCAACCTCACCGGGCAGTTCCTCTGCGCACGGGCGGCGTTGCGGATTTTCCAGCGTCAGGGCGTGCGCGAAGGCGTTTCGCGCGCGGCGGGCAAGATCATTCACATGAGCTCGGTGCACCAGCGCATTCCATGGGCCGGGCATGTCAATTACGCGGCGTCCAAGGGCGGCGTCGATCAGTTGATGCAGAGCCTCGCCCAGGAAGTCAGCCACCAGCGCATCCGTATCAACAGCATCGCGCCCGGTGCGATCAGCACGGCCATCAACACAGAAGCCACTGAAGGCGCGGCCGGCGAAAAACTTCTTGAGTTGATTCCCTATGGACGCATTGGCGATGTCGAGGATGTTGCCAACGCAGTGGTTTTCCTCGCTTCCGACCTGTCCGATTACATCGTCGGCACCACCCTGTTCATCGATGGCGGGATGAGCCTCTATCCGGAGTTTCGCGGCAATGGCTGAGCCTGAAGTGGAACAACAAAGTCCCATCGGTGCCCACGGCATCATCGGCGACATGCGCAGCGCCGCACTGGTCAACGACAAGGGCAGCGTGGATTTTTTCTGCTGGCCGGAGTTCGACAGCCCGACGATCTTCTGCTCGCTGCTCGACACCCCTGAAGCAGGGATTTTCCAGCTCGCGCCGGACTTGCCGGATGCACGCCGGGAACAGATTTATCTGCCCGACACCAACGTCTTGCAGACCCGTTGGCTGAGCGAACACGCGGTGGTGGAAATCACCGATCTGCTGCCCATCGGTGACGATGTCGACGCCCTGCCCCTGCTGATGCGCCGGGTGCGCGTAGTCAGCGGCTCAGCAACGTTCAACCTGCGTTGCGCAGTGCGCCACGACTATGGTCGCGCCGACACCCGGGCAGAGATCGACGCAAAGTACGTGACGTTCCACGCCGCTGGCCAGCCGTCGATACGCCTGGCTTCAGATCAGCCACTGCAGATCGACGCGCAAGCGGCCGTCGCGCAATTCACCCTCGAGCACAATGAAACCGCCGCATTCATGCTCGGCGGCAGCGACGATCCGCGTTTTGCCGAAGGTGCTGCCGAATTGTGCATGGAGCGCACCCTCAAATACTGGCGTGGCTGGATCGGCCAATCCAACTATCGCGGGCGCTGGCGGGAAATCGTCAATCGCTCCGCCCTCGCCCTGAAACTGCTGACCTCACGCCGCCACGGTGCAATCCTCGCCGCTGCCACTTTCGGCCTGCCGGAAACTCCCGGCGGCGAGCGCAATTGGGATTACCGCTACACGTGGATCCGCGACGCTTCGTTCACGGTTTACGCGTTCATGCGCCTGGGCTTTGTCGATGAAGCCAACCACTACATGCAATGGCTGCGCGGACGGGTCAGCGATTGCTGCGGCAAACCTATGAAACTCAACATCCTCTATGCCATCGACGGCCAGCAGGAATTGCCGGAAACCGAACTCACGCACCTGTCCGGTCACGGCGGCGCGCAACCGGTGCGCATCGGCAACGGCGCTTATGATCAGATCCAGCTGGATATCTTCGGCGAGCTGATGGATGCGGTGTATCTGGTCAACAAATACGGCGACGCCATTTCCCACGAAGGCTGGCGGCACGTCGGCGAAGTGGTCGATCAGGTCTGCGAGACCTGGCAGAGCGAAGATGTCGGCATCTGGGAGATGCGCGGCGAGACTCATCATTTCCTGCACTCGCGGCTGATGTGCTGGGTGGCGCTGGACCGGGCGATCCGCCTGGCTTCCAAGCGCTCGCTGCCGGCGCCATTCGCCCGTTGGGATCAGACCCGGCAAGCGATCTACACCGACATCTGGGACAACTTCTGGGATGAGGAACGCGGGCATTTCGTTCAGTACAAGGGCGGCACCGCGCTGGACGGCTCGATGCTGCTGATGCCGCTGGTGCGTTTCGTCAGCGCCAAGGATCCGCGCTGGCTGTCGACTCTGGAAGCGATCGAAAAAACCCTGGTGCGCGACGGCATGGTCTATCGCTATCGCAACGAAGACGCCAACATCGATGGCCTCAGCGGCACCGAAGGCGCGTTCGCCGCGTGCTCGTTCTGGTACGTCGAATGCCTGGCCCGCGCCGGCCAGGTGGAAAAAGCCCACTTGGAGTTCGAGCAATTGCTGCGATATGCCAATCCGCTTGGGCTGTACGCCGAAGAGTTCGACAGCCATGGCCGGCATCTGGGCAACACGCCGCAAGCGCTGACGCATCTGGCGTTGATCAGTGCGGCGAGTTTTCTCGATCGAAAATTGAGTGGCGAAAAGAGCTCCTGGCAGCCCTAGCGCTGACCGTTTTTTCGCCAGCGCTTGTCAGACCGATCCCTGATCGACAGGTATGTTTCCACAACGGGCCTGCATGCCAGACAACTGGCTCAGGCCCATCCCCGTCGTCGAACCCGTGCGCCGTTTACGTCTGGCGACAGTCTGTGTAAAAACCGCGTCTCAAAAACTACTCACGTCACGTTGAAACACTTCGCGCAACGTACGCTTACACGCCGAAATACCTTGTTGCCAGCCGTTACATCCACACCTACCATCCAAAGCAACGGGCACAGCGGAGCTGTCCAACCACACCCGAATTCAAGGAAGCGGAATGCCTCATCACGTCCAGCGCACCATCGACTCCCCCCTTCGCACCGGGCTGAGCCGCACCCAGCTCTGGGAAGCCGCCGACCAAGGCCTGATCAAATGCTGGGAAATCGGCCGCCAGCGCGCCGAACGCTTTCCCGAACTGGCCCAGCGCTGCCTGGCCGGTGAATTGCCGGTGCTTGGCTGGAAGGGTGGCGTGAGTCGCAGCCTGAAGAAAAACGAGAAGTACGGCTCACTGAAATATCTGGCGCAGTGGCAGGGACTGCGTGGCGAAGATCTGGATATCGATCTGGCGCAGGAGCGTGCGCTGACGTGCTCACGGACGAAGATGAAGGTGACGTTTACGCCGGATCGGACGAAGTATTTCAATCAGGTCGCGGAAGTTGAGGCTTAAGGAGAGGCAGAGATGGTCGATTTACATCAGGAGTTTCAAAGCAGCGGTTTCTTTCACGAAGCGCGTATTGATCGTCGCTCTGCGGATGCCTTGGTTGGTGTCGCAGCGGGACTTGCCGCCGACGGCAAGATCAACCAGCAAGAAGCAGAATTTCTCAAGACATGGATTGAAACTCATCTGGTTCATCTAAGCGATCCGGTGGTTAACATCCTTTACAAGCGCCTTGCCGAGATGCTCAGCGATGGCGTGCTGGATTCGGATGAATCAGTGGAGCTATTGGGAATGCTTCATCAGTTTGCCGGGCTGCCCGTAGGATCAATCCAAACCTTTACAGCGCCAAATGCCCTACCCTTCGATAATCCTTTCCCAACCTTGAGCTGGACGGATCGCGTCTTTCTTTTTACCGGCGTCATGGCTTACGGGCCGCGCAAGGAATGCGAATTGCGCGTGACTGAGCGAGGAGGACTGATTGGTGGCGCCGTCAGCAAAAAAATTCATTATCTGGTGGTAGGCAGCATCGGTAATGACCAATGGCTTCACAGTACCTACGGCACCAAGATCAAAAAAGCCGTCGAACTTCGGGACAGCGGCGTACCGATAGCAATCATCAGTGAAGACCATTGGCAAAAAGTGTTGTTTGGCTAGCCTTAGGTCATTGGTCGATCTTCATCAATAGGACCCAAAACGCCTGAAGGCATTGGATCTGCTGCAACACTGACCGAAAACCGCTCCCGATAAGCCTGCGGTGTCACGCCAATGGCACGGAGAAAACTGCGCCGCAGCGTCTCTTCGCTGCCAAAGCCGCAATTGCCGGCGATGCGTTTCACCGGCAAACCGGTATCGCTGAGCAGTCGGCGGGCGGTTTCGACGCGGATCAATTCGATCGCCCGCGCCGGGGTCTGGCCGGTGTCGGCACGGTAGTGGCGGATAAAACTGCGCTCGCTCATGCCGGCCTGTTCGGCGAGGGTCGGGACGCCGAGGTCGCAGGTCAGGTTTTCGGCGATCCAGGCGTGCAGTTCATCGAAGCGGTTGCCCTGTTGTTGCAGCGACAGCGTCACGCTGAATTGCGACTGCCCGCCCGGGCGTTTCAGGAAGACGACCAGGTGCCGGGCGACGTCGAGGGCGATGTCGCGGCCGAGGTCTTCTTCGACCATGGCCAGCGCCAGATCGATGCCGGCCGTGACCCCGGCCGAGGTCCACACCGGGCCGTCGTTGATGAAAATCGGATTGGCTTCCACGTGCAGATTCGGATGTTGCGCGGCCAGTTGCTCGCAGCGCGTCCAGTGGGTGACCACGCGGCGACCATCGAGCCAGCCGCTGGCGGCGAGCAGAAAGGCCCCGGTGCACACCGAAGCCACGCGCCGGCAATGAGTGCCGTGCTCGCGCACCCAGTCGACCAGTTGCGAGTCTTCGGCGGCGGGATAAATGCCCCAGCCGCCGGCGATAATCAAGGTGTCGCTGGGCGTTTGCGGCAACGGTTCGGCCAGCACCGCCAGGCCCGCCGACGACATCACCGCCCCGCCGCCGCTGGCGATCACGCTCGGCGCATAGGGCACCGACATGCCGCGCTGGCGGGCCAGATCGTTGGCCGAGGCGAACACCTGCAACGGCCCGGTAACATCGAGAATCTGCATGTTGGCGAACGCGAGGACGTGAATGGCTTTAGGCATTTGGCGTAATTCGTGGGGTGATTGGCGTATGCGCCAGAACCTACCCGCCTACAGTGCAGTCGTCCACTTCTTTCAACGGAGCAAGAACGATGACGCTGCAGATCGGTTTTCTGTTATTCCCGCAGGTTCAGCAACTCGACCTGACCGGCCCTTACGACGTACTCGCCTCGTTGCCCGGCGTGCAGGTGCACCTGATCTGGAAGGACCTGATGCCGGTGACGTCCAGCACTGGCCTGCTGCTCAAACCGACTACGACCTTCGAGGATTGTCCGGATCTGGATGTGATCTGCGTGCCCGGCGGCAGTGGCGTCGGGCCGCTGATGGAAGATCAGCAGACGCTGGATTTCATCAAACGCCAAGCCGCGCAGGCACGTTATGTGACCTCGGTGTGCACCGGCTCGCTGGTGCTTGGCGCGGCGGGGCTGCTGCGGGGCAAGCGCGCGACCACGCACTGGGCTTATCACCAGTTGCTGCCGACGCTGGGGGCGATTGCGGTGAAGGATCGGGTGGTACGCGACGGCAATCTGTTTACCGGTGGCGGAATCACCGCTGGCATCGATTTCGCCTTGGTGCTGGCGGCGGAACTGGTCGATGCCGATACGGCGCAACTGGTGCAGTTGCAACTGGAATATGCCCCGGCACCGCCGTTCAACGCCGGCAGTCCGGAGGTGGCGCCGAGCGCGGTGGTCGATGAAGCGCGGTTGCGCGCGGCGCCTTCGTTGAAGTTGCGTACGGAGATTACCGAGCGCGCGGCGGCCAAACTGGGCCTGCGCTGATATCCAGCCGAATGCAAAACCTGTGGGAGCGAGCCTGCTCGCGAAGGCGGAGTGTCAGTCGCCAGTGACGTCATCTGGAAGACCGCTTTCGCGAGCAGGCTCGCTCCCACATTTGATTTGTGTCTGGCATGACTGCCACACCTTCACTTGTCCCACCTCACTCGCCCGTGTAGAAAGCCCCTTCCAGAAATCTCGCACAAGGACTTTCGATGAAGGCGCTGCCCTGGCTCTATCTCGCGCTGCTCGGCCTCGGTTACGGACTGGCCCTGAGCTACGGCCAGCTCGGTTGGCTGGCATTGATCTCCGTGGGGCTTTTGCTGTTCGCCGCGTTCGCCGTGCGTCAGCAAGAGGTGCCAGTCGCGCGTTGGCTCGGCCATGGCCTGTTCATCGTTCTGGCCGTGGCACTGGCGATGCACTGGCTGCCGGGCTTCGCCAACGGCCGAGTAATCAATCCGCAACGGTTCACTGACAACGCCGTGCCGTTCGCGATGTACCTCAATCTCGACAAACCGCTGGTGGGCTTCTGGTTGCTGCTGGTCTGTCCATGGATCGTCGCGCGGCGTTCGTTGCGCCTGACGGTCTATGCCACCGCCCTCGCCCTGACGCTGTGCGCGATTCTCGCCCTCGGCGGCGCATTGTTGCTCGGCGTAATCGCCTGGGCGCCGAAGTGGCCGGATCAGGCCTGGCTGTGGGTGCTGAACAATCTGCTGCTGGTGACGCTGGTCGAGGAAGCGCTGTTTCGCGGCTATCTACAGGGCGGGCTGAGCCGTCGCTTCAAGCACCTGCCCTACGGCGACAACCTCGCACTGCTGTCGGCATCGCTATTGTTCGGTCTGGTGCATGCCGGTGCTGGCTGGACCTGGGTGTTGCTGGCGGGACTGGCCGGGGTCGGCTATGGTCTGGCCTACCGTTTCGGCGGACTGGGCGCGGCGATCGCCACCCATTTCGGCCTGAACCTGCTGCACTTCGGCCTGTTCACCTATCCGATGCTGGCCAGTTGACGCAAGCGCGGTTTTGCGACGGCGTACTTGAATCTGAAAAAAAACTTCAATAAAAACCTGTCGGCGCCGACAACCATTCAAAGCCTTGCGGATTGAAAAACCATGCGTAACAACCAGCCCATTACACAACGCGAGCGGACCTTTCCAGCTCAGCAACGGTTGATTTCCACCACCGATGCCAAGGGCATGATCACCTACTGCAACGACGCGTTCGTTGAAATCAGCGGGTTTTCGCGAGAGGAACTGATCCGTGCGCCGCACAATCTGGTCCGTCACCCTGACGTGCCGTCGGCGGTGTTCTCGCACATGTGGGGCACATTGAAACAAGGCTTGCCATGGATGGGCATTGTCAAGAATCGCTGCAAATCCGGTGACCACTATTGGGTTAACGCCTACGTCACGCCGGTGTTCGATGGCAGCCAGGTGGTCGGTTACGAGTCGGTGCGCGTCAAGCCCACCGCCGAACAGATCCGCCGCGCCGAAGCGCTCTATCAACGCATCAACCAGGGCAAGTCGGCGATTCCTTCGACGGACAAATGGCTGCCGCTCCTGCAGGACTGGCTGCCGTTCATTCTGGTCAGCCAGCTGAGCTTCATGATCGGCGCGACGCTGAACTCGCAGTGGGGCTTTGCCCTCGCCGCAGCGCTGTCGGTGCCGCTGGGCCTGATGGGCCTGCAATGGCAGCAACGCGGGCTCAAGCGCCTGCTGCGCCTGGCCGAACAGACCACCTCCGACCCGCTGATCGCGCAGATGTACACCGACAGCCGTGGCGCCCAGGCGCGTCTGGAAATGTCGATTCTCAGCCAGGAAGCACGCCTTAAAACCTGCCTGACCCGCTTGCAGGACACCGCCGAGCACCTGACCGATCAGGCCAAGCAGTCCGACGCCCTGGCGCACAACAGCTCGACCGGCCTGGAACGCCAGCGCGTGGAAACCGAACAGGTCGCCACCGCCGTCAACCAGATGGCCGCCACCACCCAGGAAGTCGCCAGCCACGTACAGCGCACCGCTGACGCCACCCAGGAAGCCAACCGCCTGACCGGCCGCGGCCGCGACATCGCCGGGGAAACCCGCGAAGCGATTCAGCGCCTGTCGGTGGTCGTCGGCGAAACCGGCCTGACCGTGACGCAACTGGCCAAGGACAGCGACGAAATCGGCGGCGTGGTCGACGTGATCAAAGGCATCGCCGACCAGACCAACCTGCTCGCCCTCAACGCTGCGATTGAAGCGGCGCGTGCCGGTGAAATGGGCCGTGGTTTTGCGGTCGTGGCTGACGAAGTCCGCCAACTGGCGCAACGCACCAGCGAATCCACCGGGCAGATCCATGCCCTGATCGCCAAGTTGCAACAGACCGCCTCCAGCGCCGTGCAAACCATGGAAGCCGGGCATCGCCAGGCTGAAGAAGGCGTGGCGCGGGTCCTGGAAGCGGATCAGGCACTGGTCGGCATCAGCGAAGCAGTGGCCAACATCACCGACATGACCACCCAGATCGCCGCCGCGACCGAAGAGCAAAGTGCCGTGGCTGAAGAGATCAGCCGTAACATCAGCAATATCTCGGAACTGGCGGATCAGACGTCCGAGCAAGCGCATAACTCGGCGTTGTTGAGTGAAGAGCTGACGAAGACGGCCAACACGCAGTATTCGTTGGTGGCGCGGTTTAACCGCTGATTGCTCTAGCAGGATAAAAAAACCGGACAGCTAAAGCTTCCGGTTTTTTTATTACCTGAAACAAAAAAATAAGCGAAAAGCACATTCTGCGAACTATGTCTAGCTGACAACTCTGACAGTAGACAACATTTTAGAAACTGAATATCTATGAATTACCGTCCGATCAATCGACGGGATCCCCCTACGAGACAGAAGGATTTCATCGTGAGCTTCAGAGATTTTTATAACAAAAATAACGTCCCGCAGATAAATAACTTCGAAACAGAGGACAACGAATTTCAGTGGCAGATCGATTCTTTATCAACCGAAGCCCAAAGAACATTATTCTATAACTCAAGCACGACAACTGATAACTCATGGATATTTTACGGCTCCGTAGGCACCGTTGATTCAGAGGATCTTTTTGGTTTTATGCTCGCAGTGCCGTATATCAACGAGGACATCCTGGAAGGCACTTATACGCTTGCAGCGGGCTTGTACTGTGACCACAGACATTCAATAAAGAAGGGCGAACTTAAAGGCTGGCGAGTTATCGCGGCGGGTGATGCGACACTGAGCATTAAGCTGGATCCTGTAAAAGGGACTGTTGAAGGCGAATTCGAAGCGACATTTGCAAAAACAAAACCCGACGAAACCCCCGAACAAATAAGACCCAAAGGTACTTTCAATTTAAAAAGAGATGATCTGAAAGCCAAACAATATTTTGAGGCATTGCCGGATATTGTTTGATATACCGCAAAGAAATAGCGGGAAGTTGGCCTGTGATTTTGGTGTCGTCTGGGATGCCGCTTTCGCGAGCAAGCTCGCCCCCCCCATTTGGACCGGGTGCATCAGTAAGAGGCCGGTTGGTCGTCAGGCCAACATCGCGAGCAGGCTCACCCTACATCCGATATGCGGTGACCACAGATATGTGCCCGACGACGATCCCCTGTGGGAGCGAGCCTGCTCGCGAAGAGGCCATAAAAGCCAGCGAACTTATTGAGGCAGCTTCAGTTTGTCCAGTAACCGATTGACCAACAGTTCGTTCAGCATGATCACCTGTTGCAGCGCCAGCAGCGGTTTGCGCTCCGGGCCGCCTATCGAGTTGGCGATGTTACCGGCCATGGCATGGGCGTATGAAAGCGACTCGCAGGCCTCGACCAACAGGGTTTCGTCATCCAGCGTGGGGTCCACGACATAGATCGGGCGATATTTTGGAGAGCTTGGTGGAGCGGCCAGATCTTCGGGTTTGAGGTAGTAATCGAGGGCGCGGTCGGTGGCTTCCTGGATTTTTTGCGGGTCGAGTGCGCGGTCGTGGGAGGGTGGCGGGTTGGGGGTGACTTTGAACATGATGAAACTCCTATTGCAGATTCAAGGAGCCATCACCTTCGCTACCAAACGAGGGTGGCGGCCATACGCGGGTTGGTAGACCGGCTGCAATAGGAACCCGGCGCCCGCGAACGAGCCCCACGCATGACCACCATATAAACCGAGCCCCCAAAAAAAGGACGGTCTGAAGGCGTAGACATACGGCCATTACAGACGGGCTACCAAACCCGATCACTGCTTTTTGTCAGTGACCGAGAAACGATATAGCCAACCTCATGGCGCGTAAGCCGGCGGATTCTGGCGTAGGCGTAGGCAATGGCGCAAGGAGTTGTAGCCGGGATGGCGTAACGGGTCGTGTAGTTTCAACGGGGGTATTTGATGATGTTTAAGTGCAGGGATTGCCTCTGACAGTCAGGTGGTTTGAGGTCGTCTGGAAGAGCGCTTTCGCGAGCAGGCTCGCTCCCACATTTGGATCGGGTACATCAGTGGGGGACTGGTCGGCTTGGAGGTCGCCATCGCTGGCAAGCCAGCTCCCACAGGGATTGAGTCCGGCCGGTAGATAGTGGTCGGCTGTCAGGCCGCCTTCGCGAGCAAGCTCGCTCCCACAGAAAAGCAAAACAGCGCAGCTGCCCGCGGCAAAGCCGCACCACTCAACAATGAGCGTTAGCTCGAGTGCTCTCCCACAGGGATTGAGTCCGGCCGGTGGATAATGGTCGGCTGTCAGGCCGCCTTCGCGAGCAGGCTCGCTCCCACAAAAAGCAGAAAAGCAAAGCAGCGCAGCTGCCCGCGGCGAAGCCGCCCCACTCAACAATGAGCGCAAGCTCGAGTGCTTTTGATCTTGATCCACCGGCGACGTCGGAAG
>NZ_RCOC01000100.1:0-1130 GCF_004307515.1 Pseudomonas sp. Sample_14
CAGCGGCTGGCTCATGGCAGTGCTCCGTTATGGGCCCGGTTGCAAGGTGCCAGGCACTGGAGTCATGAAAGCGGATTTGAGGACAGAGCGCACCTGTCAGATCTGACAGGTGTGGGCGTGTTTCCGATGAGTGGTAGTCCTGCACTAGCGATGATCAGCGGGAAACAAAGGATGGCCGCCTTCGGCAGCTCAATGGAATTCATTTAGTCCCTAGAAGATGCCGAGGGCGGCGATCATTTGTTGGCTTGGTGCGGTATAACATTCTCATCAGATCGAAGCGCCGATTTGGGCTTGATGAAATAGCGATTTGATCACTAAACCGATGGACACACTGCAGGATTACAAGACGCAGACGAGAGCGGCACGCACTGTGTGATATGTTGAACCGGCACAGTGATTATTTGAGTGCGCCCGCAAAAGTTCTTAGAAATTTTGCGGGATACTAATTATGATTACTGCATTAACATCCGCTTAGTTGAGCGCTATAATTGGAGCGGCCAAGTTTCAGGCTAGGGTGATAATCATGTTTTTTTCAATCTTAAATTCTTTAAGTGGATAAATTGTCCATACCCGCCTAAAGAAATGGACACTAAAAGAATATTGGGTGTTAGAGGTGTCGCTACATTAAATCTCACTGTTATTGATCGCCACGACACAGATGCAGCCAATTCTTCCCCGAGCATCGTCTGACCATTGTGTGCGAAAATTACAATTTTGGGATCGCGCGTGCGGTAATCAAAACTGAACTCTAAAGCAGCGCCGGCGCCGATCTTTTGATAGCATTTGGAAATAAAGGTGCTGTGGTAGGTAGGATTCTGAGGATGTGGGACGGACTCAACAAAATATTCATTCCCAGAAAGCGATATCTTCACTGATTCGCGGTAGTTGGTTATTGCCCAGTGATTCCAGTCATAATTATCAAGCGTAGTCAAATCATCCAACCCCGCTTTGACCCCATAGCTCCTCACTTGACACGCAACCGCCTCACTCTCAACCGCCCCCTCATACAAGCCAACCTTCAACACAACAACCAACCTCGAATCCGCCTTACACCCCCGTAACCACTCCACCTCAGCCACCTAACTTAACCCCACTTCCTGATCATGCGCCGCCCCCACAAACTGCTTCTT
>NZ_RCOC01000104.1:0-30385 GCF_004307515.1 Pseudomonas sp. Sample_14
GCGTAACTCTTTGAATCTCAAGGAGTTTTCCGTTTCGACTGCGCCGGAAGTGGGGAGAATTATAGACCTCTGGAATCTGCCGTCAACACCTATTTTCATATTTCTGTCATATCGGTCAAAAAGCCCCGAAAACGCGAAGGCCGACCTGAAAGGTCGGCCTTCTGCACATCCAGCTACTTATAAGCTAGGGAATGCGAACTGCGAAGCTTCATGGCTTGCACGCTGCGGCCAGCGCTGGGTGATTGCCTTGCGACGAGTATAGAAGCGCACGCCGTCCGGACCGTACGCATGCAGGTCGCCAAACAGCGAACGCTTCCAGCCGCCAAAGCTGTGATAAGCCACCGGCACCGGCAGCGGCACGTTGACGCCGACCATGCCGACTTCGATCTCGTCACAGAACAGCCGCGCCGCTTCGCCGTCACGGGTGAAGATGCAGGTGCCGTTGCCGTATTCGTGATCATTGATCAGTTGCATCGCCTCTTCCAGGCTGTTCACCCGCACCACGCACAGCACCGGCCCGAAGATCTCTTCTTTATAGATGCGCATCTCTGGAGTGACGTTGTCGAACAGGCAGCCACCGAGGAAGAAGCCGTCTTCATGACCGGCGATGCTCAGACCGCGGCCATCGACCACCAGGGTCGCGCCCGCCGCCACACCGTCATCCACATAACCGCTGACCTTGTCACGCGCCTGACCGGTAACCAACGGCCCCATGTCCAGACCGCACGAGGTACCCGCACCGATTTTCAGCGCTTTGATCTGTGGAACCAGTTTCGCCACCAGCGCGTCCGCGACCTGATCGCCAACACACACGGCCACCGAGATGGCCATGCAGCGTTCGCCGCAGGAACCGTAGGCCGCGCCCATCAGTGCACTCACCGCATTGTCCAGATCGGCATCCGGCATCAGCACCGCGTGGTTCTTCGCGCCGCCCAGTGCCTGAACGCGTTTGCCGCGCTTGGTGCCTTCGGCGTAGATGTATTCGGCAATCGGTGTCGAACCGACGAAGCTCAGCGCTTTGACTTCCGGCGCTTCGATCAACGCGTCCACCGCCGTCTTGTCACCATGGACCACACTCATCACACCTTTCGGCAACCCGGCTTCCAGCAGCAACTGAGCGATCAGCAGCGTCGAGCTTGGATCGCGCTCGGATGGCTTGAGGATGAAGCAGTTGCCGCAGACGATCGCCAGCGGGTACATCCACAGCGGGACCATGGCCGGGAAGTTGAACGGAGTGATACCGGCCACAATCCCCAACGGCTGGAAGTCCGACCAGGCATCGATATTCGGGCCGACGTTGCGGCTGTACTCGCCCTTGAGGATTTCCGGGGCGGCGCAGGCGAACTCGACGTTCTCGATACCGCGCTTCAATTCACCGGCGGCGTCTTCCAGGGTCTTGCCGTGCTCTTCGCTGATCAGTTGCGAGATGCGCGCTTCGTTCTGCTCCAGCAATTGCTTAAAGCGGAACATCACCTGGGCGCGTTTGGCTGGCGGCGTGTTGCGCCAGGACGGGAACGCAGCCTTGGCGGCATCGATGGCTTTCTGAATGGTGGCCTGGCTGGCCAGTGGCAGTTTGTGAATTGCCTGACCGGTAGACGGGTTGAACACATCTACCGCGCGACCGGTTTCGGTCACCAGTTCGCCATTGATCAAATGCGGAATAACGCTCATCGAACACTCCTGAATTCTGGTCCGCAGGCGCCGTGAGAGGCGCCCGCACTTTTGTACATATATAGAAGGAAAAATCAGTCGAGCTTGTTCAGCACTTCGCCGACCGCGTCGAACAGACGATCGAGGTCTTGCGGCTTGCTGTTGAAGGTTGGGCCGAACTGCAGGGTGTCGCCGCCGAAGCGCACGTAGAACCCGGCTTTCCACAGGGCCATGCCCGCTTCGAACGGACGCACGATGGCGTCGCCGTCACGCCCGGCAATCTGGATCGCGCCGGCCAGGCCGTAGTTACGGATGTCGATGACGTTCTTCGAGCCTTTCAGGCCGTGCAACGCGTTCTCGAAATGCGGCGCAATTTCGGCGACGCTCTGCACCAGGTTTTCCTTTTGCAGCAGATCCAGTGCCGCAAGACCGGCGGCGCAGGCCACCGGGTGCGCCGAATAGGTGTAGCCGTGGGGGAATTCCACGGCGTATTCCGGCGTCGGCTGGTTCATGAAGGTCTGGTAGATCTCGGAGCTGGCAATCACCGCGCCCATCGGAATCGCGCCGTTGGTGACTTGTTTGGCGATGCACATCAGGTCCGGGGTCACGCCGAAGCTCTCGGCGCCGAACATCGAACCGGTGCGGCCGAAACCGGTGATCACTTCGTCGAACACCAGCAGGATGTTGTGCTGATCGCAGATCTCGCGCAGACGCTTGAGGTAACCCTGCGGCGGAACCAATACCCCGGCAGAGCCGGCCATCGGTTCAACGAACACCGCAGCGATGTTGGAAGCGTCGTGCAGTTCGATCAACTTCAGCAGTTCATCGGCCAAAGCAATACCGCCCTGCTCCGGCATGCCGCGGGAAAACGCATTGCTCGCCAGCAGTGTGTGCGGCAGGTGATCGACATCCATCATCGCCTGACCGAACATCTTGCGGTTGCCGTTGACGCCGCCGAGGCTGGTGCCGGCGATATTCACGCCGTGGTAGCCACGGGCGCGGCCGATCATCTTGGTCTTGGTCGCCTGGCCTTTCAGGCGCCAGTAGGCACGGACCATTTTCACCGCGGTGTCAGCGCACTCGGAACCAGAGTCGGTGAAGAACACGTGGTTCAGATTGCCCGGGGTCAGTTCAGTGATTTTCTCTGCCAGTTGGAACGACAACGGATGGCCGTACTGGAAGCCCGGCGAGTAATCGAGGGTGCCCAGTTGTTTCGAAACGGCTTCCTGAATTTCCTTGCGGGTGTGCCCGGCGCCGCAGGTCCACAGACCGGACAGCGAGTCGTAGATCTTGCGGCCCTTGTCGTCGAACAGCCAGCTGCCTTCAGCGCCGACGATCAGACGCGGGTCGCGCTGAAAGTTGCGGTTGGCGGTGTACGGCATCCAGTGCGCGTCCAGCTTCAATTGGCTGGCCAGTGGCGACGGCGCGTTTTCAGGCATGTTCATCGGGCAAAACCTCGCAGGGCATAAGCGTCAGGGAGATGGAAAGCGTTGTTGCAGCTAAATTGCCACGGCGATAAAGTCGGTGAAATCCAACTCTTCTAACCTTCAGTTAGATCATCGCTAAACAAAGAGAACAAAAAATGAGCAGCCGCCGCGCCGACCCACTGGCTCAAGTCAGTGACTTTGATATCCGTCTGCTGAGGATTTTTCGCAGTGTCGTGGAATGTGGCGGCTTCTCCGCAGCGGAAACCGTGCTTGGCATCGGCCGCTCGGCGATCAGCCAGCAGATGAGCGATCTGGAGCAGCGCCTCGGCTTGCGCTTGTGTCAGCGTGGCCGGGCCGGGTTTTCCCTGACCGAGGAAGGTCGTGAGGTGTATCAATCAGCGCTGCAATTGTTGAGTGCGCTGGAGAGTTTCCGCACTGAGGTCAACGGCCTGCACCAACACCTGCGCGGCGAGCTGATCATCGGCCTCACCGACAACCTCGTCACCCTGCCCCACATGCGCATCACCCACGCCCTCGCGCAATTGAAGGAGCGCGGGCCGGATGTGCAGATCCAGATCCGCATGATTGCGCCCAATGAAGTTGAACAAGGTGTGCTCGACGGGCGCCTGCACGTTGGCGTGGTGCCGCAGGCCAGCGCCTTGTCGGGACTGGAATATCAGCCGTTATACAGCGAGCGTTCGCTGCTGTATTGCGCGGTGGGTCATCCGCTGTTTTATGTCGACGACAAGCAACTCGATGATCAACGCCTCGACAGTCAGGACGCGATTGCGCCGACCTTCCGTTTGCCGGCAGAGATTCAGGCGCACTACCAGGCGCTCAACTGCACCGCCAGTGCCTCTGACCGTGAGGGCATGGCATTTCTGATTCTGACCGGACGCTACATCGGTTACCTGCCGGATCACTACGCCAATCTTTGGGTGCAGCAGGGGCGCTTGCGTGCGCTCAAGGCCGGCACGCGTTTTTACGATTTGAGTCTGGCATCGGTCACGCGCAAGGGGCGGCGCCCTCATTTGGTGCTGGAAAGTTTCCTCGAGAGTCTGGCCGCGACGCGATAGATAAGCGCGCAGAGCCCAGCCCGGCTGGGCCTCATCGACAGAATCCTGGAATAACCTGAGCAAGTGGACAGGTTTTTGCAGAGAAGGGGTAACTCTCCTTCAAGAAGCCAAAGCCATGCAGCCAGATTCCGATTCATCCAGTGAACTGATCTACGGCCTCAACGACCGCCCCAAACCACTCGCCGCCATTCTCGCCGCGCTGCAACACGTGCTCGCCAGTTTCGTCGGCATCATCACCCCGCCACTGGTGATCGGTTCCGCGCTCGGGCTGACCGCGCATCTACCGTACCTGATCAGCATGGCGCTGATGGTCTCGGGCGTCGGCACTTTTATCCAGGCGCGGCGACCGTTCGGCATTGGCGCGGGGATGATCTGTCTGCAAGGCACCAGTTTCGCGTTTCTCGGTGCGGTGCTGTCGGCCGGGTTTCTGGTCAAGCAGCGCGGCGGCAGCCCGGAAGATATCCTGGCGATGATTTTCGGCGTGTGCTTTTTCGGCGCAATCGTGCAGATCGTGCTCAGCCGTTTCATCGGTCAGTTGCGCCGAGTGGTGACACCGCTGGTGACCGGCATCGTCATCACGCTGATCGGCATCAGCCTGATCAAGGTCGGCATCACCGATCTGGGTGGCGGCTTCAACGCGCCGGACTTCGGCGCGCCGGGCAATCTGGCCTTGGGCGTGTTCGTGCTGCTGACGATCATTCTGCTTAACCGCTCGAATACGCCGTGGGTGCGACTGTCGGCGATCATCATCGGACTGGTGCTCGGCAGCCTCGCGGCGTGGTTCAGCGGGAAACTGGTCCCGCAGCCGTTGCCTGACTTGCCGCTGGTGAGTTTTCCTACGCCATTCAAGTTCGGATTCAACTTCGACTGGACCGCTTTCCTGCCGGTCGCGCTGATTTACCTGATCAGCACCATCGAAACCGTCGGCGACCTCACCGCCAATTGCATGCTTGCCCGCCAACCGATCAGCGGCCCTTCTTATATAAGCCGCTTGCGCGGTGGCGTGCTCGGTGATGGCGTGAGCTGCATGATCGCGGCGACCTTCAGCGCCTTCCCCAACACAACGTTCGCGCAGAACAACGGCGTGATCCAATTGACCGGCGTTGCCAGCCGCTACGTCGGCCTGTACATCGGCGCGATCCTGTTCTGCCTCGGCCTGTTCCCGATGATCGGCGCGGTGCTGCAACAGATCCCGAAACCGGTGCTGGGCGGCGCAACGCTGGTGATGTTCGGCGCTGTGGCGGCGGCGGGCGTGCGTATTCTCGCGCAGTCACCGCTGGACCGGCGCAGCATGTTGATCATCGCCACTTCGTTCGGCGTCGGCCTTGGCATCGCCGCGCAACCGAACCTGCTGCACCTGCTGCCGAAACTGGTGCAGAACCTGTTCGACTCGGCGATCACCAGCGGCGGGCTGACGGCAATCGTCCTCTGTCTGTTGTTGCCGGAAGGCAAAACCGCCGAGACAAAAAGCCCCGCGTCATTGAACAAGATCGAACAGGCGTAACTGTTTTTCCGCGCCAGGACTTGTCGGATGCCTGTGGGTGCGCTATCAACGCAACTGGTTGCACCCACAGACAATCCCGGAAGTGCCTATGACCTTTGAAGTCCCAGCCCACGGCGGCAAACCCGCCAGCCGCATTCGTCAGAAGAACGAAGAGACCATTCTCAAAGCCGCCGAAGACGAGTTCGCCCGTCACGGGTTCAAAGGCACCAGCATGAACACCATCGCGCAGAATGCCGGGCTGCCCAAGGCCAACCTGCATTACTACTTCACCAACAAGCTCGGTTTGTATGTGGCGGTGCTGAGCAACATCATCGAGTTGTGGGACAGCACCTTCAACACCCTCACTGCCGAGGATGACCCGGCCGAAGCGCTGACCCGCTACATCCGCGCGAAGATGGAATTCTCCCGGCGCCAGCCACAGGCCTCGCGGATCTTCGCCATGGAAGTGATCAGCGGCGGCGAATGCCTGAGCGAATATTTCAATCAGGATTACCGCACCTGGTTCACCGGGCGCGCGGCGGTGTTTCAGGCGTGGATCGATGCCGGCAAAATGGACCCGGTCGACCCGGTGCACCTGATTTTCCTGCTGTGGGGCAGCACTCAGCATTATGCCGACTTCGCCACGCAGATCTGCCGCGTCACCGGGCGCAGCAAGTTGACCAAGCAGGACATGGAAGACGCCGGCAACAACCTGATCCGCATCATTCTCAAAGGCTGCGGCCTCACTCCTTCTCTATAAGACGTTTATGCCTTTCACCCTCAGCGGTTTTTGCGAGTACCGCGAAGAGATTCGCAAAAGCCGCTTCATCACTCTGGCGACGCCGATCAGCAGCCCTGCCGATGCGCAGGCGTTTTTCGAGCAGCACAGCGATTTGAATGCCACGCACAATTGCTGGGCGTGGAAACTCGGCGCGCAATACCGCAGCACTGACGACGGCGAGCCGGGCGGCACGGCCGGGCGCCCCATTCTGGCGGCGATAGAAGCTCAGGATTGCGATCAGGTCGCGGTGCTGGTGATTCGCTGGTACGGCGGCATACAACTGGGCACCGGCGGTTTGGCCCGGGCCTATGGCGGTGGCGCCAACAAGTGCCTGCAAGCGGCGCAGAAAGTCGAGCTGATCAGCCGCGTGTCGCTGAGTTGCGCCTGCGGATTTGCCGAGTTGGCGCTGGTGAAGTTGCGCGTGGCCGATCTCGGTGGATTGGTGGTGGAGGAAAACTTCACGGCCAATGGTGTTGAGTTGAAGTTGGCGGTGGGGGAAGCGCAGGTGGAAGTGCTGCAAAGTCAGTTGGCGGATCTGAGCCGTGGGCGGATTTTGTTGCAGCGGTAGGCTGCGATCTTTTAGGGCATCCCTCGTATTCCTTATTCCACAGACTTGCCCACACCTGCTGTGCACCCGACTGTGGATAACCTGAGCACACACCGCTGTAACCCTTCTGTCATGCGGCTTTGCGCGATTTGTTCAATTTTCGTTCAATTGACCCGACGAAAGGGAAATCCAGCGCAAAAACAAACAGTTACCTTCGTTTATGACCATTAGAACAAAGCATCGCAGTGCTTATGCCCACCCTCGGCGCTTGCGCACAATTACTGTGGAGCAACCTGTGGATAAGCCGTTCATGACCGCCGCAGCCGCTGGATCTGTCTGGCTCCCAGGCAGTTGCTCGTTTTTTAACCAACTGCAAGCGGGCAAAACTGGAGCCTGTTCAATGGCTTTGCGCTGAATTGGTGCTCGATCGAAAGACAAAACGCCCGCCGATGCGCTGCTGTCGGCACTTGCGGACTGGCTCCGCAAGCGTTCCTGACTCAATGGCCAGGAAATTGCTTTATCCACAGGCACAACTCCAAGTCAGTCGAGCCTGTCATGTCCATCGCCCCTTCCCCACCGCGCCTGCAACTGCGCCAGATCAGCAAACGCTACCCCGGTTGTCTGGCCAACGACGCCATCGACCTGAGCATCGCGCCGGGTGAGATCCATGCCCTGCTCGGTGAAAACGGCGCGGGCAAAAGTACGTTGATGAAGATCATTTACGGGGTCACCCAGTGCGACAGCGGTGAAATGCTCTGGCAGGGACAGCGCGTGCAGATGCGCAATCCGGCGCAGGCGCGGCAGTTGGGCATTGGCATGGTGTTCCAGCATTTCTCGCTGTTCGAAACCCTCAGCGTGGCGCAGAACATTGCCCTGGCGATGGGCGCGGCGGCCGGCACCCCGAAGCAACTGGAGCCGCAGATTCGCGAAGTCTCGCGGCGTTACGGCATGGCGCTGGAGCCGGAGCGACTTGTCCACAGCCTGTCGATCGGCGAGCGCCAGCGGGTGGAAATCATTCGTTGCCTGATGCAGGACATCCGCCTGCTGATTCTCGACGAGCCGACCTCAGTACTGACGCCGCAAGAGGCGGACGAATTGTTCATCACCCTGCGTCGCCTTGCCGCCGAGGGTTGCAGCATTCTGTTCATCAGCCACAAGCTCGGTGAAGTGCGCGCCTTGTGCCACAGCGCCACGGTGCTGCGCGGCGGCCGGGTTGCCGGGCATTGCGTGCCCGCCGAATGTTCGGACCAGCAACTGGCGCAAATGATGGTCGGTGAAGCGGCGGCTTTGATTGGCGAGTATCCGAAGGTCAGCGGTGGCGCGGCGTTTCTGCAGGTGCAGGGTTTGAGCTGGCACAACCCGGATCCGTTCGGTTGCTCGCTGACCGACATCGACCTGCAAGTGCGCAGTGGTGAAATCGTCGGCATCGCCGGGGTCGCGGGCAATGGTCAGGATGAATTGCTCGCCCTGCTCAGCGGCGAGCAGCCCTTGCCTCGTGCGCAAGCGGCGACCCTGCGCTTCGCAGAGAAAAACGTCGCTGACCTGCGCCCGGATGCGCGGCGCAAACTCGGTCTGGCCTTCGTGCCGGCCGAACGCCTTGGCCACGGCGCGGTACCAGAGTTGAGTCTGGCCGATAACGCCCTGCTCAGTGCTTTTCAGCAAGGACTGGTCAGCCACGGGTTGATCCAACGCGGCAAAGTCGAAGCCCTCGCGCAGCAGATCATCCAGCGTTTCGGCGTGAAGACCCCGGACACGCAAACCGCTGCGCGCAGCCTGTCCGGCGGCAATTTGCAGAAATTCATCCTCGGCCGGGAAATTCTTCAGCAACCGAAACTGCTGATCGCCGCGCACCCGACCTGGGGCGTCGACGTCGGTGCCGCCGCCACCATTCATCGCGCCTTGATCGCCCTGCGCGATGCCGGCGCGGCGATTCTGGTGATTTCCGAAGACCTCGATGAATTGTTCCAGATCAGCGATCGCCTCGGCGCGCTGTGCGGCGGGCGTCTCTCGGCGCTGCAAGACACCAGCGCTACACAACTGAGCGATGTCGGCGCGTGGATGGCCGGCCAGTTCGATCATTCACCTCGCGCCGCTTCGGTTTAACGGAGTTTCAACATGCTGCTTTCCCTCGAACCCCGTGGCCAGCAATCGCGCCTGATGCTGTGGTGCTCGCCGTTATTGGCGGCGGCGCTGACACTCGGCTGCGGCTCGCTGTTGTTCATCGCGCTGGGCCACGACCCACTGCAAACCTTGCACACACTGCTGATCGCGCCCGTCAGCGATTTGTATGGCGTGTCTGAATTGCTGGTCAAGGCGCTGCCGATTCTGCTCTGCGCACTGGGCCTGGCCGTGGCCTATCAGGCGCGGATCTGGAACATCGGCGCCGAAGGCCAACTTCTACTTGGCGCCTTGGCCGGCAGTGCTCTGGCAGTGAACGTTATCGACATGCAAAGTCGCTGGGCGCTGATGCTGATTCTGCTGACCGGGACGCTGGCGGGCGCCGCATGGGCCGGGCTCACCGCATGGCTGCGCACGCGCTTCAATGCCAACGAAATCCTCACCAGCATCATGCTCAACTACATCGCGCTGAACCTGCTGCTGTTCTGCGTGCACGGGCCGTTGAAGGATCCGGCGGGCTTCAATTTCCCCGAGTCAGCGATGTTCGGCGACGCCAGTCGTTTGCCGCTGCTGCTGGAGGACGGCCGCGTGCATGCCGGGGTGTATTTCGCCCTGCTCGCGCTGGTTGCGGTGTGGGTGTTGTTGCAGAAAAGCTTCATCGGCTTCCAGATCAAAGTGCTCGGGCTGGACAAGCGTGCGGCAGGTTTTGTCGGCTTCCGCGAGAAGCGCCTGATCTGGCTGGCGCTGTTGATCAGCGGTGGTCTGGCCGGGCTCGCCGGGGTCTGCGAAGTGACCGGGCCGATCGGCCAACTGGTGCCCCAAGTGTCGCCGGGCTATGGCTACGCGGCGATCACCGTGGCGTTTCTCGGACGGTTGAATCCGCTCGGCATTCTGTTCTCCAGTCTGCTCATGGCGCTGCTGTACATCGGCGGCGAGAGCGCGCAGATGTCGCTCAACCTGCCGCAGGCGATCACCCAATTGTTCCAGGGCATGATGCTGTTTTTCCTGCTCGCCTGTGACGTGCTGATTCTCTATCGGCCACGCCTGAAACTGCGCTGGACCCGGCGCGCCTCGACCCCTGCCGTAACCGCCGGAGCGCTGTGATGGATATCGATCTGTTGAGCAATATTTTCTACGCGATGGTCCGCTGCGGCACGCCGCTGTTGCTGGTGGCATTGGGTGAGTTGATCTGCGAGAAAAGCGGCGTCCTCAACCTCGGCCAGGAAGGCATGATGCTGTTCGGTGCGGTGATCGGTTTTATCGTCGCGCTGAACAGCGGCAACCTGTGGCTGGGTGTGCTGCTGGCGATGTTGGCCGGGATGTTGTTGTCGTCACTGTTTGCCCTGGTCGCGCTGGTGTTCAACGCCAATCAGGTGGCCACCGGTTTGGCGCTGACGATCTTTGGTGTCGGGCTTTCGACGTTTGTCGGCGCGGCATGGGTGGGTAAGCCGCTGGCGGGTTTCGAGCCTCTGGCGATTCCGTATCTGAGTGAGATCCCGCTGATCGGGCGGATGCTGTTTGCCCAGGATCTGCTGGTGTATCTGTCGTTCGCCCTGTTTGCGCTGGTGGCGTGGGTGATCATCAAAAGTCGTGTCGGCCTGATCATTCAAGCGGTCGGTGAAAACCCGGATGCGGCCAGCGCCATGGGCTTGCCGGTGCTGACTGTACGCACCTTGGCGGTGTTGTTCGGCGGAGCAATGGCCGGGCTGGCCGGGGCTTATCTGTCGCTGGCGTACACACCGATGTGGGCAGAGAACATGACCGCAGGGCGCGGCTGGATCGCTCTGGCGCTGGTGGTGTTTGCCAGTTGGCGGGTGTGGCGCTTGCTGCTAGGGGCGTATCTGTTCGGCCTCGCCAGCATCCTGCACTTGGTGGCACAGGGATTGGGACTGGCGATACCTTCGAGCCTGCTGGCGATGCTGCCGTATGTGGCGACGATTTTGGTGCTGGTGCTGCTGTCCCGCGACGCCGTGCGTACGCGATTGTATGCGCCGGTTTCGTTGGGGCAACCGTGGCAGTCAGGACACTGATCGTTGTCAGAGCGGGCCTCTTCGCGAGCAGGCTCGCTCCAACAGGGGATCTGAGTGAACACGGGCATATGTGGGAGCGAGCCTGCTCGCGAAGAGGCCCGCTCTGACAACACTTGAACCACGCCTCGTGATTGTTTCTGATCAAACACCCTCGAGAAACTCAAGAAGCCTGGAGTATGCTCCGGGATCAAGGCCTGTTTTTCGCCAAGCGCTGCAACTGCGCCTTGGTCAGGCGTGTCCATTGAATCCTGAATGCTGACTTTCAAGGAAACCCATCATGTCTCAGGCAAAAAACGCACTGATCATCGGCGCCTCCCGCGGCTTGGGCCTCGGTCTGGTGAAGACCCTGCTGGGCGATGGCTGGCAAGTCACCGCGACGGTGCGCAATCCGCAGAAGGCCGAGGCGCTGCAAGCGCTGGGTAACGTGCGCATCGAGAAGCTCGACATGGACGATCAGCAAGCGGTGATCGCTCTGAGCCAGAAACTCAAGGGCGAAACCTTCGATCTGTTGTTCGTCAACGCCGGGGTCAAAGGCCCGGACGTGCAGACGCCGGGCGGTGCGACCCTGGCCGAGGTCGGGCAACTGTTTTTCACCAACGCAGTGGCGCCGATCAATCTCGCCCAGCGTTTCGTCGGGCAGATTCGCGACGGCAGCGGCGTGCTGGCGTTCATGAGTTCGGTGCTCGGCAGCGTGACCATGCCCGACGCGCCGGAGCTGGCGTTGTACAAGGCGAGCAAAGCGGCGCTGAATTCGATGACCAACAGTTTTGTCACGCAACTGGGCGAGCAGAAACTGACCGTACTGTCGTTGCACCCGGGCTGGGTGAAGACCGACATGGGCGGCGAAGGTGCTGACTTGGATGTAGAGACCAGCACTCGCGGGCTGATTGACCAGGTCAATGCATTCACCGGCAAGGGCGGGCATCACTTCGTCAATTACAAGGGTGAAACGATTGCTTGGTAAGCACTGAAAATCCCGATGTGGGAGCGAGCCCGCTCGCGAATACGATCTGTCAGGTAAATCTGTATCGACTGACATGACGCCTTCGCGAGCAGGCTCGCTCCCACAGGGAGTGATGGTGAATGGTCGGGTGGCGCTTGCCCGGCGCGGCGATTTGTTTGAAACTGCGCGCCTCGTCCTTCGCGGCGACCCTGGATCAGCAGACAGGGCAACACTGAGCTGGCAACCCTGAACCCAACTTTCAGAGGAGCCGGCCACAATGCCTGCGACCCGTACCTGGTTAAAAAATCCCCTCGCCATTTTCACTTCCAACGAGCTTGATGCCCGCGGCGGCCTTGTCGTGCAAGACGGTGTGATCGTCGAAGTCCTCGCTGCCGGTCAGCAGCCGTCGGCGCCGTGCAATGAAGTGTTCGATGCCCGCGAGCATGTGATCCTGCCGGGCCTGATCAACACTCACCATCACTTCTATCAAACCCTGACCCGCGCCTGGGCGCCGGTGGTCAATCAGCCGCTGTTTCCGTGGCTGAAAACCCTGTACCCGGTATGGGCGCGGCTGACCCCGGAAAAACTCGCCCTCGCCACCAAAGTGGCGCTGGCCGAATTGCTGCTCTCAGGTTGCACCACCGCTGCGGACCATCACTATCTGTTCCCGGACGGTCTGGAAAACGCCATCGACGTGCAGGTCGAAACGGTGCGTGAACTGGGCATGCGCGCCATGCTCACGCGCGGCTCGATGAGCCTTGGCGAGAAGGACGGCGGCCTGCCTCCGCAACAAACGGTGCAGGAAGGCCAGGTGATTCTCGACGACAGCCAGCGGCTGATTCACGAGTACCACGAGCGTGGCGACGGCGCGCAGATCCAGATCGCCCTGGCGCCATGTTCGCCATTTTCGGTGACCCCGGAAATCATGTCGGCCAGCGCTGATCTGGCGAACAAACTCGATGTGCGTCTGCACACCCATCTCGCTGAAACCCTTGATGAAGAAGACTTCTGCCTGCAACGCTTCGGTCTGCGCACCGTCGATTATCTGGACAGCGTCGGCTGGCTCGGCCCGCGAACCTGGCTGGCCCACGGCATCCATTTCAACCCCGACGAAATCGCCCGCCTCGGCCAGGCCGGCACGGGCATCTGCCACTGCCCAAGCTCGAACATGCGCCTGGCGTCCGGCATCTGCCCGAGCATCGAGCTGACCGACGCCGGCGCGCTGTTCGGTCTTGGCGTCGACGGTTCGGCATCCAATGATGCCTCGAACATGATCCTCGAAGCGCGTCAGGCTTTGTACATCCAGCGCCTGCGTTACGGCGCCGAAAAGATCACCCCGGAGCGCGTGCTGGGCTGGGCGACCAAGGGTTCGGCGAGCCTGCTCGGTCGCAGCGACATCGGCGAAATCGCCGTGGGCAAACAGGCGGATCTGGCGTTGTTCAAGCTCGATGAACTGCGCTTCTCCGGTAGCCATGATCCGATTTCGGCGCTGTTGTTGTGCGGCGCGGATCGGGCGGATCGAGTGATGATTGGCGGCAAGTGGCGTGTGGTTGATGGGCAGGTTGAAGGGTTGGACCTGAAAGGTTTGATCGCCGATCACAGCCAGGCGGCTCGGCAGTTGATTGCCGGCACCTGAGTCACCGCCGTTCAAAACTGTGGGAGCGAGCCTGCTCGCGAAGAGGGAGTGTCAGACAACATGTTTGTTGGATGACACACCGTTTTCGCGAGCAGGCTCGCTCCCACATGAGTATCTGCCAGCCCTAAAGGCCCAGTAGCGACAGCATGATAAAGGTCGCAAACAGCACAAAGTGCGTCATGCCCTCAATGGCGTTGGTTTCGCCGTCATTGAGGTTGATCGCGCTGACGATCAGGGTGATGAAGATCATCACCGTTTGCACCGGGGTCATCGCCATTTGAAACGGCTGGCCGGTGTACAGCGCCATCGCTTCCATCACCGGTACGGTCAGAATCACCGTCGACAGTGACGCCCCCATCGCAATGTTGACCACCGACTGCATGCGATTGGCCAGCGCCGCTCGTAATGCGGTGAGAATCTCCGGCGCCGCCGAAATCGCTGCCACCAGAATCGCCGTGATCACCGGCGGTGCACCCGTGCCTTCCAGGCCCAGATCGAGGGTCTTGGACATCACCTCGGCCAGTGCGCCGATGATCACCACCCCCGACACCAGAATGCCGATCGACAGCGCCAGGCTGACCGGCTTCGGCTCCTGCTCGACCGGCTCCTTCTTGCGACGTTTGTCCGGGTAGCTGTAGCTGAAAAAGTAACTGTGCGGGCCGACCTGCATGCGCAGGAACAGCGCGTAGAGCACCATCATCGCGCCAATGGTGAACGCCGAATACATCTTCCAGTTGGCCTCGGGAATGAACTCCGGCACCACCATCGACACGCCCATCGCAGTGAGGATCATGACGCTGTAGCTGCGCGCCGAATCGTCGTTGTAGGACTGTTCGCCGTGTTTGATCCCGCCCATCAGTGCGGCGAGGCCGAGGATGCCGTTGATGTCGAGCATCACCGCTGAATAAATCGTGTCGCGCACCAGTGTTGCCGAGGCTTCGTTGCTCATCATGATCGCCAGGATCACCACTTCGACCAGCACCGCCGAGAGCGTGAGGATCATCGTGCCGTAGGGATCTCCGACCTTTTCCGCCAGCAGTTCGGCGTGATGAGCGACGCGCATCGAGGCGGCGACAATAAAGGCGATCAGCAGCAGACCGCCGCCCAGCGCGACGATCTGGCCGCTGTGCAGCAGCCAATGTTCCAGTGGATAAGCGACGCACGCGGCAAGGACTGCCAGCAGCAGGAAGCTTTCTTGTTTGAGGATTGAGAGCATGACGGGCCTTTTGCCGAAAAGAGCTGATGAAGCTACTGACTGCCGCGCGCCGCTAACGTTTCGTTACATCTTTGCGCACCACGCGATGGCAGCTGGATTCAGGCATGCACTTTTATTGGCCTTGCCGGCCTCTTCGCGAGCAGGCTCGCTCCCACATTCAAATGCGTCCCCTGTGGGAGCGAGCCTGCTCGCGAAGGCCGCGCCGCGTTTTCGAATGCGTTTGTTGTCCTGTTGGTCAGCAATTTGCATTGGCCCTGAGCACACACAACAAAATGGAGTTCGGGTTCATGCCAATACGTCCGCTGCACAAACTGCTGTACGCCGCCATCGGTCTGGGAATCAGCCTGAGCGCCAGCGCTGCCGATCCGCTGAAGGTCGGTTTCGTCTACATCGGCCCGATCGGTGACCACGGCTGGACGTATCAGCACGAACAGGGCCGCAAGGCCCTGGCGGAAAAACTCGGCACGCAGATCACCACCAACTACGTGGAAAACGTCGCCGAGGGCGCCGACGCCGAGCGGGTGATCCGCAACATGGCCAAGGACAAATATGACCTGATCTTCACCACGTCTTTCGGCTACATGAACCCGACAGTGAAAGTCGCCAAGCAATTCCCCAAGGTCACTTTCGAACACGCCACAGGCTACAAGCAGGACAAGAATCTCGGCACTTACCTGGCGCGCACTTACGAGGGCCGTTACGTCGGCGGTTTCCTCGCGGCGAAGATGACCAAGACCAAGAAGATCGGCTACGTCGCCTCGTTCCCGATTCCGGAAGTGATCCGCGACATCAACGCCATCCAGCTGGCCCTGAACAAGTACAACCCTGGCACCGAAATCAAAGTGGTGTGGGTCAACTCCTGGTTCGATCCGGGTAAGGAAGCCGACGCCGCCAACGCGCTGATCGATCAGGGCGTCGACGTGGTGTTCCAGCACACCGACAGCCCGGCGCCGATCCAGGCCGCCGAACGGCGCGGCGTGTATGCCGTGGGCTATGCCTCGGACATGGCCCACTTCGGCCCGAAAGCGGTGCTGACCTCGATCGTCAACGACTGGGCGCCACACTACATTCAGGCGACGCAGAGCGTGATCGATCACACCTGGAAATCTCAGGATTACTGGGGCGGGTTGAAGGAAGGCACGGTGGAACTGCCGATCAGCGATCTGGTGCCGGCGCCGGTGAAAGCCGAAGCAGAGCAGTTGATCGCCGACATCAAGAGCGGCGCATTGCAGCCTTTTACCGGGCCGATCAAGGATCAGGCCGGTGTGGAAAAAATCCCCGCGGGCGTGAGCGCGACCAATGCGGAACTGGCTTCGATGAATTATTACGTTGAGGGCATGAAGGCCGAGATGCCGAAGTAGTCCCCCGATTCACCACACAAAACCCTGTGGGAGCGAGCCTGCTCGCGAAAGCGGTGTGTCATTAACAAAAATGTTGTCTGACACTCCCTCTTCGCGAGCAGGCTCGCTCCCACATTGGAAACACAGCGTATTCAAGGATTGTGTATGGATCAGCTTCCGATCATTGATATCAGCCCGCTCTATAGCGACGACGAAAACGCCTGGCCTGCGGTGGCCGAACAAATCGACCAAGCCTGTCGCGAGTGGGGCTTTTTCTACATCAAGGGCCATCCGATCTCGGCGCAGCGCATCGACGCCCTGCTCGATCACGCCCAGCGCTTCTTTGCATTGCCAGCCGCAGAAAAACTGAAGATCGACATTACTCAGACCCGCCACCATCGCGGCTACGGCGCGATTGCCACAGAGCAACTGGACCCGGACAAACCCAGCGATCTCAAAGAAACTTTCGACATGGGCCTGCATCTGCCGGACGAACATCCCGAGGTGCTCGCGGAAAAACCTTTGCGCGGCCCCAATCGGCATCCGGCGCAACCCGGCTGGGAAACGCTGATGGAGCAGCATTACCTCGACATGCAGGCGCTGGCGCAAACCCTGTTGCGGGCGATGACCATTGCGCTGGGCATCGAGCGCGACTTCTTCGATTCGCGCTTTGTCGACCCGGTCAGCGTGTTGCGCATGATCCATTATCCGCCGCGTCACACCGCCAGCTCCGCCGAGCAACAAGGTGCCGGCGCCCACACCGATTACGGCTGCATCACCCTGCTCTATCAGGACAGCGCCGGCGGTTTGCAGGTGAAGAACGTCAATGGTGAATGGATCGACGCGCCACCGATTGACGGCACGTTCGTGGTCAACCTCGGCGACATGATGGCGCGCTGGAGCAACGACCGTTATCGCTCGACCCCGCACCGGGTGATCAGCCCGCTGGGCGTGGATCGCTATTCGATGCCGTTCTTCGCCGAACCGCACCCGGACACGCGCATCGAATGCCTGCCCGGTTGCCAGGACGCACAGCATCCGGCGAAATATCCGACCACCACCTGTGCCGAATTCCTGCTGTCGCGCTTCGCCGATACCTACGCCTATCGCCGTGAACAAGAGGCGGTTTGATCGATCACCTGGTCAGGTTTTGCCAATTGTTGCGGCCAGCCTCTGTAGAATGCCGGCATTGCACCTGATGAGAAAAGACTATGTACGACTGGCTCAACGCCTTGCCCAAAGCCGAACTGCACCTGCATCTGGAAGGTTCGCTGGAGCCTGAACTGCTGTTCGCCCTGGCCGAACGCAACAAGATCGCCCTGCCGTGGAGCGACGTCGAAACCCTGCGCAAGGCTTACGCCTTCAACAATCTGCAGGAATTTCTCGACTTGTATTACCAAGGCGCCGATGTGCTGCGCACCTCGCAGGACTTCTACGACCTGACCTGGGCCTACCTGCTGCGCTGCAAAGCACAGAACGTGATTCATACCGAACCGTTCTTCGATCCGCAGACCCACACCGACCGGGGCATCCCGTTCGAAGTGGTGCTCAACGGCATCGCCGCCGCGCTCAAGGATGGCGAGACGCAACTGGGCATCAGCAGCGGTTTGATCCTCAGCTTCCTGCGCCACCTCAGCGAAGACGAAGCGCAGAAAACCCTCGATCAGGCGCTGCCGTTCCGTGATGCGTTTGTCGCGGTCGGGCTCGACAGTTCCGAGATGGGCCACCCGCCGAGCAAATTCAAACGTGTCTTCGATCGCGCCCGCGACGAAGGCTTCCTCACCGTCGCCCACGCTGGTGAAGAAGGCCCGCCGGAATACATCTGGGAAGCCATCGACCTGCTGAAAATCCAGCGCATCGACCATGGCGTGCGCGCCATCGAAGACGAGCGCCTGATGCAGCGGATCATCGACGAGCAGATTCCGCTGACCGTGTGCCCGCTGTCGAACACCAAGCTCTGCGTGTTCGATCACATGTCGCAGCACAACATCCTCGACATGCTCGAGCGCGGCGTGAAGGTCACGGTGAACTCCGATGACCCGGCGTATTTCGGCGGGTACGTGACCGAGAACTTCCATGCGCTGCACGAGCATCTGGGCATGACCCAGGATCAGGCCAAGCGCCTGGTGCAGAACAGCCTGGATGCGCGGTTGGTAAAACCGTAAGCAACACCGCAAAACCAATGTGGGAGCGAGCCTGCTCGCGAAGAGGGAGAGTCAGTCAACATTTTCGTTGAATGAAACACCGCTTTCGCGAGCAGGCTCGCTCCCACATTCATATCGATGTTCACTCGGTAAGCTCTTCCAGGGTCTTGCCCCGCGTCTCCATCCCGAACAGCCACACCACGCCCGCCGCAATCGCGAAGCACGCCGCGCCCAGCGCGAACACCCCGCCCTGCCCGGTAATCGGGAACACCAGCCCGGTCACCAGTGGCCCGAGCAGTGAGCCGACGCGGCCGATGGCTGAGGCGAATCCCGAGCCGGTTGCCCGCGCTGAAGTCGGATACAGCTCTGGCGTGTAGGTGTAGAGCACCGCCCACATGCCGAACAGGAAAAACTGCATCAACAATCCGGTGCCGATCAGCAACGCGACGTTGCCGCCGAACACCGCACTCTGCCCATACAGAAACGCCATCACCCCGCCGCCCAGCAGGGTGACGATGCACACCGGTTTGCGCCCCCAACGCTCGACCAGCCACGCCGCCATGAGGAAGCCGGGAATCCCGCCGAGCGAGATCAGCACCGTGTAGTACACCGACTGCGTCACGGCGAAACCCGACTGCTGCAGCAATGCGCTGAGCCAGGAAGTCAGCCCGTAGAAGCCCAACAATGCGAAGAACCACAGACTCCAGATCATCGTTGTGCGCTGGCGATATTGCGGCGACCAGATCTGCTTGAGTGCCGAGAAGAAATTACCCGGCGGCGTCACCGTGCGTGGCAAACGAACCGGTTCCGGTAACGCCGCACCGCCCAGCGAAGCACGCACCCGCGCTTCAATGCCGTTCAACACTTTGTCCGCGTCGGCGTCGCGCCCGGCCTGTTCCAGCCATCGCGGTGACTCAGGGATGAAAAAGCGGATCGCCAGGACAAATACCGCCGGCACTGCCAGCACCAGGAAAATATCGCGCCAGCCAATCAGCGGCAGTAGGAAGTACGAGAGCACCCCCGCCGCGACAAACCCCAGCGGCCAGAAGCCGTCCATCAGGGCGATGTAGCGCCCGCGCCGTTGTGCTGGAATCAGCTCCGAGAGCATCGACTGCGCGATGGGAAACTCCATACCCATGCCAATTCCGAGCAGGATGCGAAACAGCGTCAGCGTCTCCACCGTCTGCGCCGTCGAACACAGGTAACTGGCCACGCCCCACAACACGATGCTCCACTGAAACACCGGTTTGCGCCCGAAGCGGTCGGCGAGCATTCCCGACAGCGACGCCCCGAGCACCATGCCGAAGAAGCTCGAACTGGCCAGCAACCCCGCTTGCGCACTGCTCAGGCCGAACTCGGCTTTGATCGAGCCGAGCAGGAAAGTCATCATCGCCAGATCCATGGAGTCGAAGAAAAACGCCAAGGCTATGATGATGAAAATGACGCGGTGATAACTGCTGAGCGGCAGCCGTTCCAGGCGCTCAGCCGCACTAAAGCGTTGTGTATTCATGTTGTGCTCCCCCATCCGAAAAATCCCCGGATCGAGTGTGCGCGATGGTCATACAGAGGTCGTACTGGATGCGACCTGTTCACAGCCGTGGACGACGTCAGCCTTCAGCTCATCGCCGAGCAACGCTCTAGAACGCTGTTTCCAGCTCGGTTTCCTTGGCAAAGCGATGGATTTCGCGCTGGCCGGTGGCGGTCAACTGCAAGGCGCGGGAATCGTTGGGCAAGGTCAGCCAGCCGGACTGCATGAACAACTGCAACAGCGCCGCGCCCAGTGAGCCGCCCATGTGCGGACGGCGCTCGCTCCAGTCCGGGCAGGCGCAGGCGACCTGCACGTTGCGGTGGGCCAGGGCCTGGATGAACACACCGCGCTGGGCCAGTCGGGTGGAGCCCTTGTGCGTCACCACCACCCGCTGCTCAAGCTGTTCGATCCAGCCGGCATCGAGCAGGCGCTGATACAGATCGGCCGCCAAAGTACCGCCCAGATGATCGTCGCAGAACCGCGCGCGCAACAGCGAAGACGGCGCCGCCTGTGGTCTGACCATGGGAGCCGTGCGTTTCAGCGCATCAGGGATTTGCCGTGGCGCGCTGGCAATGGTGGCGCTGGCCAGTGCTTCGATCGCCGCGCCGATTTCCGGTGCCGCCAGGCGAAAGAAGCGTTTGCGCCCACGCATTTCGATGTTCAACAGCCCCCCTGCGGACAGGCGTCCCAGATGCGCACTGGCCGACGACGGCGAGAGCCCGGCCAGCAGCGCCAGCTCTTCGGCTTGCCGCGCCGAGCCATCCATCAACGCCCACATCATCGCGCTGCGCTTGGGGTCGGCCAGCAATGTCGCGATCTGGCTGATGCACGGTGCATGTTCCATATGTTCACTCCCTGTTGAATCGTATCGTCTACCGCTCGGAGACATCCTGGCCGGTTATGGGGCATCGGCCAACACGCGAAAATCGCCCGGGATCGGTGGCAAGGGATGCCACCGACACCAGCTGCTCCGGCACACAACCTGGCAGCAGAAGTAGCAACCGTCACCAAAAGCCGGCAACGCGTTACGGGGTCTGCGCGCCGGGTGTCAGTGCAGGCATGAGGCGGGCGCTAGTATAAGCGGGTTAAGCCAGACGTCCTGCGCCTGGGCCTGGGCAGGTGGCGATTGTTCCTGACAGAAATTTCTCTAATTGCCTGCGACTAATGATCAACTTTGAGGAAACCGGGAAATTGGCTACTCAATTCGGCGCATCGGCTGGCGAGCATCTCCCTCAGCAGGTTCACCGGCTTACTCAATTGTGCGCGATGGGCGCACAACAGATTCAGCGGTGCGCGCTCACACAGCAGTTCCGGCATCAGCACTTTGAGGCGTCCGGCGAGCACATCGGCGCCGACGTCGAGCCAGGATTTGTAGGCGATACCGGCACCGGCCACCGCCCATAGCCGCACTACGTCAGCGTCATCGCTGAAGCGGTCGCCACTCACGGTCAGGCCGACTTCACGCTTGCCATCGTGAAAACTCCAGTGGTCGTGGACGCGGCTGCCGAGCATGTACAAAAGGCAGTTGTGCTGGGCCAGTTGCTCGAGCTGGCGCGGTTCGCCATGCCGGGCCAGATAGTCTGGAGATGCGCACAACACGCGGCGATTGTGTGGCGCGATGGGCAAGGCGATCAGGCTGGAATCTTCCGGCTCGCCGTAGCGCAGGGCGATGTCCACCGGTTGCCGGAACAGGTCGGCGATGCGGTCGCCGAGCAACAGGCGTACCGTCAGTTTCGGGTGTTCACGCTGGAACGCGTCGAGCCACGGCAGCAGCAGATTACGGCCGAAATCCGAGGGTGCTGACAGTTGCAGAATTCCGCTGACCTGATCCTGACCGCTGGCGAGCAGGCGACGCCCCTCGTCGAGATTGCTCAGGGCGGCGCGGGCATATTCGAGGAAGCCTTCGCCCTCGGCGGTGAGGCGCAGGCTGCGGGTCGACCGCGCCAGCAGCCGCGCACCGAGTTGCTGCTCGATGCGCTTCAACGCCGCGCTGGCCACCGCCGCAGACATGTCCATCACCCGTGCCGCCGCCGACAGGCTGCCCAGATCCGCCGCGCGAACAAACAACTGCAAGTCATCAAAACGCAGCATGCGCAGCCTCGATTATCAAAAAAATATTGAAAGAGACTGCTCTTTTAGCCGGTTTTATCGCGCAGAGAAATAGCCAATGATGGCTTCCAACAAATTCATTCCGGTTCTCTGGAGTCCGCGCATGTCACAGCCCTTTACCGCTATTGCTACTCTGACCGCCAAGCCCGGCCAGCAGGACGTTCTCGAACAGGCGCTGCGTGCCCTCGTCGAACCGAGCCGCGCCGAGCCGGGTTGTGGCCAGTACGACCTGCACCGCGACCTTGCCGATCAACAGGTTTTTTATGTGATCGAACAGTGGGCCAGTGACGAGATTCTTGAGGCGCACAACGCCAGCGCGCATTTTCAGAAGTTTCAGGCCAGCGCCGGCCACACCATCGAACACTTCCAGCTCAAACGCCTCGGCAAAATTGCCTGATTCCTCCTTCTATCAACTGTACGGAGCCACTTATGAAAGCCATTGCCTATTACGCTTCGCTGCCGATCAGCGACGCCAAGTCCCTGCAGGACATCGAACTGCCAGAACCGGTCGCCGGCCCGCGCGACCTCTTGGTGGAAGTCAAAGCCATCTCGGTCAACCCGGTCGATACCAAAGTGCGGCAGAACGTGACGCCGGAAAACGGCGCGGCGAAAGTGCTGGGCTGGGACGTTGCCGGTGTGGTCAAGTCGGTCGGCAGCGACGTCACCCTGTTCAAGGCCGGTGACAAGGTGTTCTACGCCGGTTCGATTGCCCGGGCCGGTGGCAATAGCGAGCTGCACGTGGTTGATGAGCGCATCGTCGGCCACATGCCCAAGTCCCTCGGTTTTGCCGAAGCCGCCGCGCTGCCGCTGACCGCGATCACTGCGTGGGAATTGCTCTTCGAGCGCCTGCAAATCAGCGAAGGCAGCAATGATCAAGGCCAGAGCCTGCTGATCGTTGGTGCGGCGGGCGGCGTGGGGTCGATCCTCACTCAATTGGCCAAGCAATTGACCGGCCTGAAAGTAATCGGCACTGCCTCCCGTGCGCAAACCCGTGACTGGGTCAGCGCACTCGGTGCCGATATGGTCATCGATCACAGCCAGCCGCTGAGCGAAGAATTGAAGCGCGCCGGCATCGACAGCGTGACCCACGTCGCCAGCCTGACCCAGACCGATCAGCATCTGCCGCAACTGGTCGAAGCCCTCGCGCCGCAAGGCAAGCTGGCGCTGATCGACGATCCGAAGTCCCTCGACATCAGCCTGCTCAAGCGCAAGAGCCTGTCGCTGCACTGGGAGTTCATGTACACCCGCTCGCTGTTCGAAACGCCGGACATGATCGAACAGCACAAGCTGCTCAACCGCGTTGCCGAGCTGATTGACGCCGGCACTTTGAAGACGACTTTGGGCGAGCACTTCGGCGTAATCAACGCGGCCAACTTGCGCCGTGCCCATGAGCTGCTGGAAAGCGGCAAGGCCAAGGGGAAAATTGTTTTAGAAGGTTTCTAAAAAAATAAAGCCCCGCAAACACTCGTGATGCCAGAGCGGTTGCGGGGCTTTTTGCCGTCAGTCGGTTGCTTGACCCTTGTCACAATTGCGCGGGTATCGGGGTCTACAATCGAAGCCTCTGCGATACATCTTTTACGCAAGGGAGGTCAGCAATGAAGATCCTGATAAAAGAAGTGGCAAAGTCCCAATGGCAGGTGCGTCTGGACCAGCACGTCGTGACCTTTCGCAGTGAAGCCGAGGCTCTGGCCTTCACTCGCACCCTCGAAGCGCGACTCTGCGCGCCCCACCGGATTCCCGAACCCAGCCAGCAGCGCGCCGCCGGCTGAGCTCCAAAGTCGAGCGTTCAGACCTGGGCTTGCGCCAGCGCCCGGGCATTCTGCAAGCGCCGGGTGAGCAGCGCGACGCTCACCACCAGCAAACCACACAGGCTGATGACCATGGCCATCGGCACGGCGCTGCCATCGTGCAACACCCCCACCAACGCGGCGGCACCGGCGGCGATGCTGAATTGCAGGCAACCGAGCATCGCCGACGCACTGCCGGCGCGGGCGCCCTGACCGTTCATTGCGCAAGCCGAGGCGTTGGGAATGATGCAGCCGAGGCTGGCAATGCAGATGAACAGCGGAATCAGCAACGGCCACAATGCCTCTGGACGCATCGCGCTGACCGCCAGCAACGTCAGCCCGGCGAGGAAGTACACCCACACCGCGCGCACCAGCAAGAACGCCGGGCCACGCTTGGCCAGCAAACGAGCATTGACCTGCGCCACCAGAATGAACCCCGCCGCGTTGGTGCCGAACAGCCAGCCAAAATGCTCGGCGGGTACACCGTAGAGCTTGATGAACACAAACGGTGAACCGGCGATGTAGGCGAACATGCCGGCGATGGCGATGCCGCCGGTCAGGGCGTGGCCGAGGTAGACCGAATCCTTGACCAGCCGTGCGTACTGGCGCAACGCACCGGACAACGGCTGGCGCGGCACGTGGGCCGGCATGCTTTCCGGCAGACCCAACGCCACCGCCAGACCTGCCGCCGCACTGAATCCGGTGAGGACCAGAAAGATCGACTGCCAACCCGTGGTGTTGACCAGAAGCCCACCGAGCATCGGCGCCAGAATCGGCGCCAGGCCCATCACCAGCATCAACTGGGAAAACACCTTCGCCGAGCCCACCGCATCGCACTTGTCGGCGACCACCGCACGGGAAATCACCATGCCTGCACAACCACCGAGTGCCTGGACGAAGCGCGCGCCGATCAGCCATTCTAGGCTCGGCGCGTAGGCGCAGGCCAATGACGCCAGAGTAAACAGGGCGACACCGCTGAGCAGCGGAAGCCGCCGGCCGAAACGATCGGAAATCGGCCCGTACGCCAGTTGGCCCAGCGACAGACCGAGGAAGTACGCCGCCAGCGTCAGTTGAACGTGCTGCTCATCGGTGCCGAACGCCAGTGCCATGGCCGGGAAGGCAGGCAAATAGAAATCGATCGCCAAAGGACCGAAAGCGCTCAAGGCGCCGAGTATCAAAATCGTGCGGAAGTTCATCAGGCATCCAGGTGGGCAAGTCGCAGCCCGACAGTCTAGCCGCGCCCGGACGCCTTGAACATTCCGATAGCTCGCTAACGATCAATTTCAGACGAGCTTCACCTCATAACCCTCTTCGCGAATCGCTGCGATGACCTGATCGGCACTCAGCGCGCTTTCGACGCCGACTTCCTTGGCCGCCAGATCGACGCGCACGCTGGCCGCCGGATCCAGCGCCTGCACCGCAGTGGTGATGGCTTTGACGCAATGACCGCAGGACATGCCTTGAACGTTGAACACTTGCATGGGAAGACTCCTTTGAGTGAGGTTGCCGGCAGTCTCGAGCTTGCCACGATGGCAAGGTCAAGTTCTGCGAAAAACTGCCGGGCTGGCATTCGGCGTCGCGCTCGGCCAAGCTGCATGCATCAATGACTGGAATTCAGGAGATTCAGCCATGCGCTGGTCAGCTTTGGGCCTGTTTGGCTTGCTCAGCCTTTTCGCCGCCGTCCCGCAGGTGCAAGCCGCCGGCGAGGATTACGCGGTACTGATCATTTCCCGCGAACGTCTCGAAGTGGCGACCTCGTGCGAGATCGGCGTGTACATCCAGGACCAGCTCTCGGCGCGCCTGTTCCAGGAGCAGAGCACGTCGTTCAACCTGCCACCGGGCAAGGTTTCGCTGCGCTTGAAACTGCTGCCGGGCCAGGCACCGGGTTGCAACCCCGGCATGCTCGCACCGGGCTCGCAGGAAGTCGTGCTGCATGCCGGCGATGTGCTGAAGTTCCGCCTGGCGATGAATGCCGAAGGCGTGTACTTGAAGCCGGCCGGCCTCGGTTACTGAGCCAAGCGCCGACCCGTTGCCGATCGTTCCCACGCTCTGCGTGGGAATGCAGCCATGGACGCTCTGCGTCCCGAAGCGTGACGCGGAGCGTCACAGGAGGCATTCCCACGCTGAGCGTGGGAACGATCAACATCTTGCGGAATGGTGCTTGACCTTGCCCGCATGGCAAGGTTGATCCTGTAGACATCCACTACAGGGAGCGCGACCGATGTCCGAATCCACCACTTTCGATCTGCCGATTGCCGGTATGACCTGCGCCAGTTGCGCCGGGCGTGTCGAGCGGGCGCTGCGCAAGGTCAGCGGCGCCAGTGCCGTCAGCGTCAACCTCGCCACCGAACAGGCCCGGGTACAGGCGCCCGGCGACAGCCTCCCGGCGCTGATGCAAGCCGTGGAGCGCGCCGGTTACAGCGTGCCCCGGCAAACCGTCGAATTGAGCATCGACGGCATGACCTGCGCGTCCTGTGTCGGTCGCGTCGAACGAGCCCTGAGCAAAGTCCCAGGCGTGAGCAGCGTCAGTGTCAATCTGGCCAATGAACGTGCGCACCTCGAATTGCTCGGCCAGGTCGATACGCAAACTCTGCTCGACGCGGTGAGCAAGGCCGGTTACTCGGCCAGCGTCTGGCAAGCCGAACGGCCACAGTCCGATGACCAGCAAAAACGCCTGCACCGTGAGCGCTGGGCATTGATCTGCGCGATCGCCCTCGCTCTGCCGCTGGTGCTGCCGATGTTGCTGCAGCCGTTCGGCATTCACTGGATGCTCCCGGCCTGGGCGCAATTCGCCCTCGCCAGCCCCGTGCAATTCATCTTCGGCGCACGCTTTTATGTGGCGGCGTGGAAAGCCGTGCGCGCCGGTGCCGGCAACATGGACCTGCTCGTCGCCCTCGGCACCAGCGCCGGTTATGGCCTGAGTGTCTATGAATGGGCCAGCGCAGCCGGACGCATGCCGCATCTGTATTTCGAGGCCTCGGCGGTGGTCATCGCTTTGGTATTGCTCGGCAAATATCTCGAAAGCCGCGCCAAACGTCAGACCGCCAGCGCCATTCGCGCCCTCGAAGCGTTGCGGCCGGAGCGCGCGATTCAAGTCATCGACGGGCGTGAGCAGGACGTCGCGATCAGCGCCCTGCGCCTCGACGATCTGGTGCTGGTCAAACCCGGCGAACGCTTCCCGGTGGATGGCGAAGTCGTCGAAGGCCAGAGCCACGCCGACGAAGCGCTGATCAGCGGCGAAAGCCTGCCAGTGCCGAAACAACCGGGCGACAAGGTCACCGGCGGCGCGATCAATGGCGAAGGTCGTTTGCTGGTGCGCACCCAGGCGCTCGGCGCGGAATCCGTGCTGGCGCGGATCATTCGTCTGGTCGAAGACGCGCAAGCAGCGAAAGCGCCGATCCAGAAACTGGTGGACAAGGTCAGCCAGATTTTCGTGCCGACCGTATTGCTGATCGCCCTGGCCACGGTGATCGGCTGGTGGCTGTACGGCGCACCCCTGGAAACTGCGGTGATCAATACCGTCGCCGTGCTGGTGATCGCCTGCCCGTGCGCCCTCGGCCTCGCCACTCCGACGGCAATCATGGCCGGCACCGGCGTCGCCGCGCGTCATGGAATTCTGATCAAGGACGCCGAAGCGCTGGAGCGCGCCCATGAAGTCAGCAGTGTGGTGTTCGACAAGACCGGCACGCTGACCTCGGGCACGCCGCGTATCGCGCACTTCAGCGCGGTCGATGGTGACGAGAATAATCTGCTGACCTTGGCCGGTGCATTGCAGCGCGGCAGCGAGCATCCTTTGGCCAAAGCGGTGCTGGAAGCCGCCGCCGAACGCGGCTTGAACGTGCCCGATGTCAGCGACAGCCAGTCGCTGACCGGACGCGGCATCGCCGGCACGCTGGATGGCCGGCGCCTGGCGCTGGGCAATCGGCGGATGCTCGACGAAAGCGGGTTGGGTACCAGCGATCTGAGCGCATCCGCCGAGGCTTGGGAAAGTGAAGGCCGCACATTGTCGTGGTTGATTGAGCAAAGTCCCGAGCCGAAGGTACTGGGTCTGTTCGCCTTCGGTGACACGCTGAAACCCGGCGCTCTGCAAGCGGTGCAACAACTTGCCGCGCGGGATATCCAGAGCCACCTGCTGACCGGCGACAATCGCGGCAGCGCACGGGTGGTGGCCGAGGCTCTGGGGATCCAAAATGTCCACGCCGAAGTGCTGCCTGCCGACAAGGCCGCGACCGTCGCCGAGCTGAAGAAAACCGGCGTAGTCGCCATGGTCGGCGATGGCATCAACGACGCCCCGGCCCTCGCCGCCGCCGACATCGGCATCGCCATGGGCGGCGGCACCGACGTCGCCATGCACGCGGCCGGCATCACCTTGATGCGCGGCGATCCGCGACTGGTGCCGGCGGCGCTGGAGATCAGTCGCAAAACTTACGCGAAGATTCGCCAGAACCTGTTCTGGGCTTTTGTCTACAACCTGATCGGCATTCCGCTGGCGGTGTTCGGCTTCCTCAATCCGGTGCTGGCCGGCGCGGCGATGGCGCTGTCGAGCGTCAGCGTGGTGAGCAATGCGCTACTGTTGAAAACCTGGAAACCCAAGGACCTGGAGGAACACCGATGAACATCGGCCAAGCGGCCCGACAAAGTGGCCTGAGTGCAAAAATGATTCGTTACTACGAGTCGATCGGTTTGCTCAAAGCGGCCAATCGCACCGACAGCGGTTACCGCGTATACGGCAGCGACGACCTGCACACGCTGGCGTTCATCAAGCGCTCGCGGGATCTGGGCTTTTCCCTGGAAGAGGTCGGCAAGCTGCTGACCCTCTGGCAGGATCGCCAGCGCGCCAGCGCCGATGTGAAAGCACTGGCGCGCCAGCACATCGACGAGCTGAACCAGAAGATCCGCGAGCTCGGCGAGTTGCGCGACACCCTGCAGGATCTGGTCGAACATTGCAGCGGCGACCATCGCCCGGACTGCCCGATCCTCAAGGAATTGGCGTCGGGCTGCTGCGCGCAACCCGCCCGCGCCTGATCCGCAACAGCGTCACCACGCCCAAGGTGCCGAGGGGAATGCCGTGGAACAGCATGACCACGGCCCCCGGCGTCCACCACGCATAGAACGGTGCGGCGACCAGCATGCCGATGCCGAATCCGGTCATCTGCAGCAAGGTCAGCACGCTGAAAATCGGCAGGCGCAACGCCGCAGGTTCCCGTTGCAGCCGTGACATCAGGCTGACTTCGGAAACCCCGTCACCAAGCCCGGCCGGCAAGGCGAACAGCAGCAGCCCCACGAGGCTGTGCTGCTGGAACATCAGAATGAAACCGCAGGACATCAGCGCCACACCGCAGAAAAATCGTCTTTCAAGGTGGCTGTTCTCCGAGCCCTTGAGGTGACTGGCGATGCGCGCGCCGAGCAGTTTGCCGCTGGCCCATACCGCAAGCGCCAGGCCCAAGGTCGTACTCGCCGCCTCGGGCGTGAGCAGTTTCGAAATGATCGGGAAGCCGACGTTATGCGCGGCACTGCCCAAGGTGTCGGCCATGGTCACCGCGAGCATGGCCGCGACCACAGGCGCCGAACGCAGGCCCTGCCGCAGCGCAAACCATTCACCGCGTTGCGGCTGTTCGCTGACATCGTTTTTTTCGAAACGCAGGGGCACGATCAGCAGCGCCGCGAGCACATAGGTCAGCGCGTTGAGGGCGAAGACCGTTTCGAAACCAAAAGCAGCCACCAGCAACCCCGACACCAGACTGCCGCCGACCATGGCGGCTGAAGAGGCTGAGGCGATCCAGGCATTGGCCTTGAGCAGCTGCGCCGGCGCGATCAAACGCGGCAACTGGCTGTTGAGGCCGATGGCGAACATCGAATTGCCCAGGCCGAGGCCGAAGGCAATCAACGGCAACAGCCACGCCTGCTGACTCGCCGGTGTGATCAACAGCAGCCCCAGCAGTGCAGCACGCAACAGATCGAACGCAATCAGCGGCGCGCGGCCCTGCCAGCGTCGGTAGAAGCGTGTGCCGATCAGACTGGCGAAGATTCCGCCACCGACACGGCTGGCAAGGAAAATGCCGACGCTCATGGCGCTGTTGCTCAGCAGGTAGACGTAGGTGGCCAGCGCGACCATGTTGAGGAAGGCGCCGAAATCGGAGATCAGCCGGGCGGTTACGATCAGGTGGGTGTTGCGTGGGGTGGTCACATTCAGTCCTTGAGTGTGGTTGGAGCGCTGGACAGTAGACGCGAATAAGCCAAGATCCGAAAGCCCCCTCACCCTAGCCCTCTCCCAAAGGGAGAGGGGACCGATTGGGGGATATTTGGGAGATACACCGACCTGAACGTTTTTCTTTGAATCCATAATCGACTCGGTTTTTTCAGGTCGATGTATGGCTAAAGACACCTCGGTCGGCCCCCTCTCCCTCCGGGAGAGGGACCGATTGGGGGATATTTGGGAGATACACCGACCTGAACGTTTTTCTTTGAATCCATAATCGACTCGGTTTTTTCAGGTCGATGTATGGCTAAAGACACCTCGGTCGGCCCCCTCTCCCTCCGGGAGAGGGACCGATTGGGGGATATTTGGGA
>NZ_RCOC01000104.1:30395-40599 GCF_004307515.1 Pseudomonas sp. Sample_14
CCTCGGTCGGCCCCCTCTCCCTCCGGGAGAGGGACCGATTGGGGGATATTTGGGAAATACACCGACCTGAACGTTTTTCTTTGAATCCGTAATCGACTCGGTTTTTTCAGGTCGATGTATGGCTCAAGACACCTCGGTCGGCCCCCTCTCCCTCCGGGAGAGGGCTGGGGTGAGGGTGCTTTTTGACTCAAACAAAAAACCCGGCCGAAGCCGGGCTTTTTCATCACGCGATCACTGCATCCACGGCGGTGGAGGCGGTTCTTCGGGTTTGCCTTTCGGCGCGTCGTCCGCCGCGCGAATGGCCTGCTTGCGTTCCTCGTCGAGGCGCGCCGCTTCGATTTCGCGCAGCACCCCGCCGACATCGGCCAGGTCCTCCGGATCGTCGAACTCACCGGTCAGCACACTGTTCGGGTGCAAGGTGCCGGCTTCGTACAACGCCCACATTTCCTTGGCGTACTTGGTCTTCTTCAATTCCGGCGCGAAACGGCCGAAGTACGAAGCCATGTTGCCAACGTCACGCTCGAGCATGCTGAACGCGTGGTTGTTGCCCGCAGCGTCGACTGCCTGGGGCAGGTCGATGATGACCGGGCCGGTCGGGGTCAGCAGCACGTTGAACTCGGAGAGGTCACCGTGCACCAGACCAGTACACAACATCAGCACGATCTGCGAAATCAGGAACGCGTGATATTCGCGCGCCTGATCCGGCTCCAGCACCACGTCATTCAGACGCGGCGCGGCGTCGCCGAATTCGTCGGCCACCAGCTCCATCAACAGCACGCCGTCGAGGAAGTCATAGGGTTTGGGCACTCGCACACCGGCGCCGGCGAGACGGAAAAGCGCCGCCACTTCAGCGTTCTGCCAGGCGTCTTCGGTCTCTTTGCGACCGAACTTGGACCCCTTCGCCATGGCCCGCGCCTGACGGCTGTTACGAACCTTGCGGCCTTCCTGATACTCGGCCGCCTGGCGGAAACTGCGTTTATTCGCCTCCTTGTAGACCTTGGCGCAACGTAACTGATTGCCGCAGCGCACTACATAAACAGCTGCCTCTTTGCCACTCATCAGTGGGCGCAGCACTTCGTCGACCAGACCGTCCTCGATCAGGGGTTCAATGCGTTTTGGAGTCTTCATCAGCTTTTATTGTGGGTCCTTTATTACCAAACACGCGAATGTCACTCGTTATACGGCAATCCTCGCCCGACGGGGAGGGGTTGCCGACCTGTGAACCTTGAGGATGCACACACTGTGCCGGATCAATCGCAGCGACCCGGGCGAATCATAGCCGAGACCGTGGCATTGATTGGTATCGGTCGGCAAGGGCATTTGCGACAGAATCTGACATGGTCGGTGAACTTCAGTTGCCCTCACCCCAGCCCTCTCCCAGAGGGAGAGGGGGCCGATCGAGGTGTCTCCCGTAATGCATCGACCTGAGAGACCGCAGCGCTTCTGGTTTGAATCGCAGCTTTGGATTCGGTGCAGGGCGCTCAGGTCGGCGTCGATTTCAAGAATCCCCCATCAGTCCCCTCTCCCTTTGGGAGAGGGTTAGGGTGAGGGGCTTTTTCAGCGTTCAATGATCGCGGTGACACCCTGCCCACCCGCCGCACAGATCGAAATCAGCCCTCGCCCCTTGCCCGCCGCATCCAGCAGCTTGGCCAGATTCGCGACAATCCGCCCGCCCGTTGCGGCGAACGGATGCCCCGCCGCCAGCGAACTGCCCTTCACGTTAAGCCGACTGCGATCAATCGAACCCAGGGGCGCGTCGAGCCCCAAGCGGGTTTTGCAATATTCGGGATCTTCCCAGGCCTTGAGCGTGCACAGCACTTGCGCGGCGAAGGCTTCGTGAATTTCGTAGTAATCAAAATCCTGCAAGGTCAGGCCGTTGCGCGCCAGCAAGCGTGGCACGGCATACACCGGCGCCATCAGCAGGCCCTCGGCACCGTTGACGAAATCCACCGCCGCCGCCTCGCCGTCGCGCAGATAAGCGAGGATCGGCAAGCCGCGCGCTTTGGCCCATTCCTCACTTCCCAGCAACACCACCGAAGCGCCATCGGTGAGCGGCGTGGAATTGCCGGCCGTCAGCGTGCCCTTGGCGCTTTTCTCGAAGGCCGGTTTCAGCGTGGCGAGTTTTTCCAGGGTCAGGTCCGGGCGCAGATTGTTGTCGCGGGTCAGGCCGAGGAACGGCGTCATCAGATCGTTGTGCCAGCCTTCGCTGTAGGAAGCGGCGAGTTTGTGGTGGCTTTCGAGGGCCAGTTGATCCTGTTCTTCGCGGGGAATATTCCAGGTCTGCGCCATCAGCTCACAGTGCTCGCCCATGGACAGGCCAGTACGTGGCTCGCCGTTGCGCGGGAATTCGGGAATCAGATGCCGGGGCCGCAACTGCAAAAGGGTTTTCAGTTTGTCGCCGGTGCTCTTGGCGCGGTTGGCCTGTAGAAGAATCCTGCGCAGGCCTTCGCTGACGCTGATCGGCGCATCGGAAGTGGTGTCGACGCCGCCAGCGATGCCGCAGTCGATCTGGCCAAGGGCGATCTTGTTGGCCACCAGCAACGCCGCTTCCAGACCAGTGCCGCAGGCTTGCTGAATGTCGTAGGCCGGCGTCATCGGTGACAGGCGCGAGCCGAGCACGCATTCGCGGGCCAGGTTCATATCCCGTGACAATTTAAGCACCGCGCCCGCCACCACTTCGCCGATGCGCTGGCCGTGCAGGTTGTAGCGTTCGATCAGGCCTTCCAGCGCGGCGGTGAGCATCGCCTGGTTGCTGGCGGTGGCGTACGGCCCGTTGGAGCGGGCGAAAGGGATGCGGTTACCGCCGATGATCGCGACGCGGCGCAGCTGGGTCATGAAGAGCTCCTGTTCCAAATGGTCGAAATTTGCCCAATCCCTGTGGGAGCGAGCCTGCTCGCGAAGAGGCCGGCACATTCAGCCTCTTCAGCGCCTGATACAGCGCCTTCGCGAGCAGGCTCGCTCCCACATGAACCGCATTTATCTGCAAGACCTGCTAAACCTGAGTGTTCAAGCGTAGGCCTTATTGCGCCGATCGAACGATTGATTGCCGTGGACAGTCCACACTTTGAACCCCAACTTCTGGAGAGCGTTCCATGTCTGACCGCTATATCGACTTCGCCAACTCATCCTTCGGCCATCGTCTGGTCGGGGCCTTGGGCCTGCCGTCGCCGGTGCGGCTGGAACGCTGGCAGGCGGGGCGTCTGCGGCCGATCGAGGGCGCCCTGTTGATCGGTGGCGGGCCGCTGGCCGAACGGATCAGCGGGTTTGCCAACCGCTTGACCGACGCGATCTACAGCTACGGCACCGAGCCCTCGCTGGCCACCGCGTGGATCCCCGGCCACGGGCCGAAAATCAAAGCGGTGGTGTTCGACGCCAGCGCTCTGCAACACACCGACCAGCTCAAGCAGTTGCGCGAATTCTTCCAGCCATTGATGAAGAATCTCGACCATAGCGCGCATCTGGTCATCCTCGGCCGCGCGCCGGAAAGCCTGGGTGATCCGTTCGCCTCCAGTGCGCAGCGAGCACTTGAAGGCTTCTCGCGCTCGCTGGCCAAAGAGCTGCGCGGCGGTGGCACCTTGCAGCTGATTTACGTCGGCGAAGGTGCCGAAGATCAACTGGAAGGCCCGCTGCGATTCTTCCTCTCGCCGAAAAGTGCATTCGTTTCCGGCCAGGTGATTCGCCTGACCGCGTGCGCCACGCCAGTGACTGACTGGACCCGACCGCTGGCCGGGCGCAAGGCGTTGGTCACCGGCGCTGCGCGCGGCATTGGCGCGTCGATTGCCGAAACCCTCGCCCGCGATGGCGCCGAGGTGATTCTGCTCGATGTACCGCCGGCCAGGACCGACCTTGAGGCCCTCGCCGCCCGCCTCGGCGGCCGGGCGATCACTCTCGATATCTGCGCCGATGACGCCGCCGCGCAATTGATTGAGCTGCTGCCCGACGGCCTCGACATCCTCGTGCACAACGCTGGCATCACTCGTGACAAAACCTTGGCCAACATGACCCCGGAATTCTGGGACGCGGTGCTGGCCGTCAACCTCAATGCCCCGCAAGTGCTGACCAAGGCGCTGCTCGACAGCGGCACCCTGCGCGACAACGCACGGGTGGTCCTGCTCGCCTCGATCAGCGGCATCGCCGGCAATCGCGGGCAAACCAATTACGCGGCGAGCAAGGCTGGCCTGATCGGTCTGGCCCAGGCCTGGGCGCCGACGCTGCTGGAACGGGGCATCAGCATTAACGCCGTCGCCCCCGGTTTCATCGAAACGCAAATGACTGCGCACATTCCGTTCGGCCTGCGCGAAGCCGGGCGGCGCATGAGTTCGCTGGGCCAGGGCGGCTTGCCGCAAGACGTCGCCGAAGCCGTGGCGTGGCTGGCGCAACCGGGCACGGGCGCGTTCACCGGGCAGGCGTTGCGGGTCTGTGGGCAAAGTGTTCTGGGGGCTTGAGCATGAGCATCGAATGGCACACGCTGGATCGCGAACCGAGTCTGCCGGGGCTTTATTCGCGCGCAGCGACGCGACGCAAAATCACCGGTACGCAACTGCCCGATAGCGGCCTGCGTTGCTGGGTCGATATCGACAACAAACGGCTGGCAGCCTATCGCAAGGTCTGCGGTTTCGTCGATGACGGCCTGCTGCCGCCGACCTATCCACACATCCTCGCCTTCGCCTTGCAGATGCAATTGCTCACGCCCAGGGACTTTCCGTTCCCGCTGCTGGGGCTGATTCACCTGAGCAACCGCATCCGCGTGCTGCGGCCGATGGGCGCGATCAGTCGCGCGCAAGTCAGCGTGCGCGTGCACAACCTGCAACCACATGCCAAGGGCGCGACGTTCGATCTGTTGACCACCCTCGACGATCAGCTCGGGCCGCTGTGGGAAGCCGAAAGCCGGATGCTCTGTCGCGGGGTAAAACTCGAGGGCGAGGCGCTGGCTCAGGACTGGCAGCCGTCGCAGGATTTGCTCGAAGTGGCGCGCTGGACTGCGCCGGCCGATATCGGTCGCCAGTATGCGAAAGTCTCCGGCGACTACAACCCGATTCACCTCAGTGCGGCGAGCGCCAAACTGTTCGGGTTTCCCACCGCGATCGCCCATGGACTGTGGAACAAGGCGCGCACACTGGCGGCACTCTCCGATCACCTGCCCAAAGCCAACCTGGAAATCGCCGTGCACTTTCGCAAACCGGTGCGCCTGCCCAGTGAAGTGACATTGCTGGCCAGTGCAGCGGGCTCCAGCGGTGAGTTGCGCCTGGTCGGTGCCGGCGACCTGGAACATATGGTCGGTCAGTGGCAACCGATCGCCTGATCTGGCGGGGCGGAAAAACCCGTTAATTGTGTATATATCACTTAAGTTTTTCCGCGCCCTGCCCGCCGCTTTGGAAAAAACCGAGCCTTGAATATCAAGGCTTTTTTTTGCCCGTTTATTACCTGGGTATTAGTCCTTCGGCATAGCGCCGAGCCCTCTATATAAAGGGGTTAATACCAACTTGAGAATGGTGAAAAACCTGCCGTCGACTGAGATTACAGCCACGGACGAGGCATCGCCGACGACAGATCGGCGAGCCATCGAAGGCAACGTAACGTTGTGACAGGTGCAGGAATCTCAATCATGAAAACTCAAGTGATGTGGTCCAAATCGGCAATCGCGCTGGCACTGATTCTTTCGGTCGGCCTCGTCGGCTGCAGCAGCGGCGGTGGCGGTCATCGCAGCAGTTCGGGCAGCTCGACGGCGGACGGCACGGCGGGCACCGATGGCAGCGGTGGAGCGGGCGGCGGAACCGGCGGCGATACTGCCGGCACTGGTGGCACCGGCGGCACTGGCGGCACTGGCGGCGGAACCGGTGGCACTGGCGGTACCGGCGGTGGCACCGATCCGACCAACCCAACCAATCCGACAGACCCGACCGATCCCACCAACCCGACCAATCCCGCTGCACCTTCGCTGGTGACCACAACACTTGTTCAGGATGTCGGCAAAACCGTCAGCGGTGTCGGCGATGGCGTCGGCCAGATCGGCGATTCGCTGAGCACTGTTCCGGTCGCTGGCGGCATCGTGCAAAGCGTGGCCAACACCACCGGCAACGTGGTCAGCACCCTGGGCGATGGCGTCACTGATGGCATCGGCAAAATGGCCACTGACCCCAATGGCCTGACCACCACCGTCGCCTCGGTTGGCGGCGTGGTTTCCGATGTTGGCGACGGCGTGTCGGACCTCAGCGTCAAACTCAACACAGCGACCCGCAGCGTTCCTGTCGTTGGCGGTGTAGTCACCCGTGTGGCGCCGCTGGTCGATGGCATCGGTGAAAAAGTCACCATGCTTGGCGACACCCTCAACACCTCACTGACCAGCGGCCCGACCAGCCAGTTGACCAACAAGGTCGGTAGCGGCCTGGTGCCGGTGATCGCCATGGTCGAAAGCACCACCGACAAGCTCGGCGATGCCACCGGCCTGGGTGATCCGCTCAAAGGGGTGATCTCGAAAGTGGGCGGCACGGTGAACAGCCTCGGCGGCAAAGTTACAGACGCAGGCAGCGGCAATGCCCTGACCAACACCCTCGGCGGCGCCCTGAGCAACACCGGCACGGCGGTCGGCAAAGCGGGCGGCCTGGTGTCCAATGGCGCTGGCTCGGGTACTGGCGGCATCGGCGGCATCGGTGGTGGCCTCGGCGGTACCGGCCTGCTGCAAACCGTCGGGGGTGCGGTGGTCAACGTCGGCAGCGGTCTGAATGCCGGCAGCACCAGCGGTGTAGTCAGTGCCGGCGGCGTCACTGCTGGCGGGCTGGGCAACACGATTGCGTCGATCAACACCGTACTCGGTGGCTCGGGCACTCCGATCACTGCAACCACCTCGCCGCTGGCCAGCGTCGGCGCCGCCGTCGGTGCGGGTCTCAATCCGGTCACCAGCGCAGTCACCACTGTGACTCAACAGGTCGGCGCCGCTACCGGTCTCGGCACGCCGGTCGCGGGTATCACAAGTCAGGTGGGCGCCGCAGTCGGCAACCTCGGCGGGGCGATTGCCGCCACCAACAATCCGGTCACCACTGCCGTCGGCGGTCTGGTCACCAACGTTGGCGGCACCGTGGCAGCGGTCGGTGGCCTGGTCAACGGCGGCACTGCCACTGGCGGCACAACTGGCGGTCTGGGCGGGGTACTCGGCGGCCTGACCGGCGCGCTGGGCGGCAACAAACGCTGAATTGCACCTGGCCGATTCGACGGCCTTACCTACAGCGCCTACGCTTGGTTGAGGGCGGAAGATTCCCACGAGTCTTCCGCCTTTTTTCTACGGAAAAACTTGCCCTGTGCTGTGTTCTGACCATGGAGTGTCCTATGCGCGTACTGGCATCCCTGCTGTGCCTGAGCCTCAGTTCCGCTGCCCTCGCCGACACCTTGCCCAGCTTTCTCAACAGTAACGAAACCATCCGCAACCTCCCCGTACCCAACCTGCCCGCCGACGCCTATCGGCCGAGCGCGGCGCCGCTGCAAGTGCCGGACCCGGGTGCGACCGCCGCACAGCCACTGCTGATGGAAACCAAGGTCAACCTCAAGACCGTGCAGATCGAAGGCGGCACGATCTACCCGCTCAACGAACTCGCGGAAATCTACAAGCCACTGATCGGCCGCCAGGCCAGCCTCGCCGAACTGATCGAAGCTACGCGCAACATCACCCGTCGCTATCAGCAGGACGGCTACCTGTTGTCCTACGCGTTCCTGCCGCAACAGAACTTCGATGATGGCGTGGCGCGGGTGGTACTGGTCGAGGGCTACGTGCGCGATATCCAGATGCAGGGCGACATCGGCCGGGTCAAAAGTCTGCTCGACAAACTCGCCGCGAAAATCCAGGCCGAACGCCCGCTGACGCGCAAGACCTTCGAGCGCTACACCACGCTGATGAGCCGCATTCCCGGCGTCACCATTCAAGCGCAAGTGCCGCCACCGGGCACCACCGATGGCGCGACCACACTGGTCGCCCAGGCCAGTCGCAAACCGTTCACCAGCACCCTGAGCACCACCGAAGACAACCGCAACGGCCCGCAGGCGTTGCTCGGTATCAGCAGCAATTCGCAGACGTCGATGGGCGAACAGTTGAGCCTCAGCGGCCTGTTCCCACCGGGCGACGACAAAGAACATTACTACCGTCTCGACTACAGCCAGTTCCTCGATACCGAAGGCACGCAACTCAACGTCTCGGCCTCGCGTTACCGCGCCGACCCGGACACCGAAGTGCTGGTCGGCGGTGGCGGACGCCTGAGTACTCACCGCGAGAACGATCGCTACTCGATCGGCTTCAGCACGCCCCTGATCGCCTCCGCCAACGAACTGCTGACCGCCGGCTCGCGCCTGTATGCGGTCGACGACAAGACGCGCTACGACGGCATCAACTTTCCCTTCAGCACCGAACTGCGCACCGACGTCCGCGCCCTGGCTTTCGAAGGCGACTGGCGCAAGGCCGACGCCCGCCAACTGCGCATCCTCAGTGCCGGCGTCTACCAGGGCTTCGACAGCCTCGGCGCACACACCAACTACGACGACATCGACCTGGATTTCTTCCGCGTCAGACTGTCCGGCGTGCAGAGCGACAAGTTCCTCGACAACTGGCAAGGCGTGCTCTCGGCGGCGCTGTACTGGAGCGACGACACCTTGCCCGACAGCGAACGCGCCGTATTCGGCGGGCAGAACTTCGGCCGTGGCTACCCCGACGACCAGGCCTCGGGCGACAAGGGTTGGGGGGTGGCCTACGAGGTCAACTACAGCTTCAACCGCGACGGCAACTGGGTGCGCATCCTGCAACCCTACGTTGTCGTCGACCGCTCGCGCAGCTGGTTCAACCAACTGCCGGTGCAGGCCAACAACCTGTCATCGACAGCCGTCGGGCTGAGGTTCGGCGATGCCAAGTACTACAACGTCGCCCTGGAAGTGGCGAAGGCCATGTCCGATGAAGCGCTGGACACGTTGAATCGCAAGCCTCGCTACAGCATCAGTTTCAGTTACCAGTTGTAAGGGCCGAGCGGTGTGTCAGTCAGGATTTTTTGACTGACGCACCGCCTTCGCGAGCAGGCTCGCTCCCACAGATTCGGCGGTGTTCACGGTTCCTCAGTACAACCGCCGGCCCTGTGGGAGCAAGCCTGCTCGCGAAAGCGTTCGGCTATTCAACCGATTTATCGCAGCGCTTAAACCAGCCGTTTAAACTCACGCCCCGTTACCTCGCAACAGCCCACAAATCCTTGCGCCTTTGCCTACGGCTACGCCAGAATCCGCCGGCTTGTGCGCCTGGGGCGCGGGTTCTATCGTTTGCCTGCCACTGCTCATCAGTGGTCGGGTTTAGCAGCTCGCCGATACCACGTTGCACCAGTTCCATCAGTCCGGAATACATTCCTGTGCTTGATGGCGGCTGTGCGCAGGGCGCCCTCGGGCGCGCCGATTTCGTGGCTCATCGGTCTGCTAACCTGCGTCCAGCTGCCACCCTTATCGTTTAGCAGCGTGAGGTTGCGGCCCTTACTCCACAAGGAGACTGAGCCCGTGAAAAAGATAACGCCCGATCCACCCCTTGCCGATCCGACTTTCGCCGACCCGCTCCTCGAAGCGCAAAAACTCAAGGAAGCCGCCGACCGCGCCATCGATTACTACCTCAACCCCCGCCTCATCAAAGACCCCGCCGCACCGCGCAAACCCAGCACCCTGTTCATCGTCGACCCGGCTGCGGACAACGAAACCCTGTTGGTCCATGCCTGCGAATCACTGGCCTCGGCAAGCATCATGGCCAGCGACCTCGCCGGATTTATCGATGGACCGCAGCGCAATTCCCTGTTGGGAATACAGCAAGTGATCATGCTGGGCGAACTGGCAGTCAACCGCGTACTGGACAGGCTCGTGCCGGAGTGACAAGAGCAGGATGTTGGTTGCGCAGGTGGTGAGTCAGGCAGAGCGTTGTTGACTGACTGGCCGCCTTCGCTGGCAAGCCAGCTCCCACAGGATTGATGTACATCAGGCAGGAATGGGTTGGCTGGCAGGGCGCTATCGCGAGCAGGCTCGCTCCCACAGTTTGAATCGAGTACATCAGCGAGAAACAGGTCGGCTGGCAGGCCGCCTTCGCGAGCAGGCTCGCTCCCACAAAAGCAAAAGCAAAGCAGCGCAGCTGCCCGCGGCGAAGCCGCACCACTCAACAATGAGCGCAAGCTCGAGTGCTCTTGATCTTGATCCACCGGCGACG
>NZ_RCOC01000094.1:0-28927 GCF_004307515.1 Pseudomonas sp. Sample_14
TGATCGATTCAAGGCCGGTGTGGCCAGACCTTGAACTGTAAAATTGGTGGAGCTAGACGGGATCGAACCGTCGACCTCTTGCATGCCATGCAAGCGCTCTCCCAGCTGAGCTATAGCCCCTCATCGCTGAGGACGGGGCGAATCTTAAGGGCGTATCGAAAGCCTGTCAAACTTATTTTTGAAAAATTTCAAAATTTTTTGCCGGGATAACAATCACTTACCGCCCTCCCCCGTAAATTCGGGAGAAACGCCGAAGGCAGGATCAAAAGATCGCAGCCTTCGGCAGTCCTGCAGAGAAGCAAAAGCAATCAGGCGATGGCGCCCAAGAGCTTTTCCCACTCTTTGTTTTCTTTCTTCGACACGCCGCCCAGCAGGTCAATCGCCTGGCGCAAGCGGAATCGGGTGAGATCCGGGCCGAGGATTTCCATCGCATCGAGCACCGACACCGAACTCGCCTGCCCGGTGATCGCAGCAAACATCAGCGGCATCGCATCGCGCAGTTTCAGCTCGAGGGATTCGACCACCGCCTGAATCGTCGCGGTGATGCTGTCCTTCTCCCACTGCCGCAGGCTTTCCAGTTTCCACAGGATCAACTGCATCAACTGGCGAACCTGATCGCCGGAGAGTTTTTTCGACTCAAACAGCTTGGCATCCGGATTCACGCCGCCAGCAAAGAAGAACCCCGCCAGCGGTGCGACCTGGCTGAACGTTTCAACCCGGCCCTGCACGTGCGGCGCGATCTTCATCATGTAGTCGGAGTTGAACGCCCACTTCTGCACGCGGGCGGCAAACTCTTCCACCGGCAGATCGCGCAGCCACTGGCCGTTGAGCCACGACAGCTTCTCGATGTCGAAGATCGGCCCGCCGAGGGACACTCGCTTGAGGTCGAAGTTGTCGACCATTTCCTGCAGCGAGAACTTCTCGCGCTCGTCCGGCATCGACCAGCCCATGCGGCCGAGGTAGTTGAGCATCGCTTCCGGCATGAAGCCCATGCGCTCGTAGAACGTCACCGAGGTCGGGTTCTTGCGCTTGGACAGCTTGCTCTTGTCCGGGTTGCGCAGCAGCGGCATGTAGCACAGCTCTGGTTGTTCCCAGCCGAAGTATTCGTAGAGCAAGATCAGTTTCGGTGCCGATGGCAGCCACTCTTCGCCACGCAGCACGTGGGTGATGCCCATCAGGTGATCGTCGACGACGTTGGCGAGAAAGTACGTCGGCAGGCCGTCGGTCTTCATCAGCACTTGCATGTCCATGCGATCCCACGGGATCTCGACGTCGCCACGCAACATGTCCGGCACCACGCAGACGCCTTCGCTCGGCACTTTCATGCGGATCACGTGCGGTTCGCCAGCGGCCAGGCGCGCCGCGACTTCTTCCTTCGACAGCAGCAGTGCGCGGCCGTCGTAACGTGGAGTTTCGCCGCGAGCCATTTGCTCGGCGCGCATCTGATCGAGTTCTTCAGCGGTGCAGAAGCACGGGAACGCATGACCCATGTCGACCAGTTGCTGGCAGTACTTCTGGTAGATATCGCCGCGCTCGCTCTGCCGATAAGGGCCGTGCGGGCCGCCGACATCCGGGCCTTCGCTCCAGTCGATGCCGAGCCAGCGCAGGGCGTCGAAGATCTGCTGTTCGGACTCGCGGGTCGAACGCAATTGATCGGTGTCTTCGATGCGCAGGATGAACTCACCGCCATGCTGCTTGGCAAAGCAGTAGTTGAACAATGCGATGTAAGCGGTACCTACGTGGGGGTCCCCGGTAGGCGATGGCGCGATGCGAGTGCGGACGGTGGTCATGGCTTGTCTCGAAAAAATGAAGAGCAGAACAATCAAGCGGCGAATGGTAACAGGCGACACCCGCCCCGCTCCAGCGGGCAGGGTATTTAAGCCGGATGCGCTAGGCCGTCCGATTTGTGGGAAGGCCATTCGCGAGCAGGCTCGCTCCCACAGGGATACACAATGATCGTTCCCACGCTCTGCGTGGGAACGATCCCTTATACCGTAAGCAATCGTTCGCGCAGTTTGGCAATCTCGTCACGCATCTGCGCCGCCGCTTCAAACTCCAGATCCCGCGCCAGTTGGTACATCTTCTCTTCCAGCGCGCGGATGCGTTTGGTGATTTCGCTTGGCGAGCGCAACTCGGCTTCGTACTTGGCGTTCTCTTCGGCGGCCTTGGCCATGCCTTTGCGCTTCTTGCTGCGCGAACCCGGCACGGTGGCGCCTTCCATGATGTCGGCGACGTCCTTGATCACACCTTTCGGGGTGATGCCGTTCTCAAGGTTGAAGGCGATCTGCTTCTCGCGACGGCGCTCGGTCTCACCAATCGCCCGCTCCATCGAACCAGTCATGCGATCAGCGTAGAGAATCGCCCGGCCATTGAGGTTACGCGCCGCGCGACCGATGGTCTGGATCAGCGAGCGCTCGGAACGCAGGAAGCCTTCCTTGTCGGCATCGAGAATCGCCACCAGCGACACTTCCGGCATGTCGAGGCCTTCACGCAGCAGGTTGATCCCGACCAGCACATCGAACACGCCGAGGCGCAAATCGCGGATGATCTCGACGCGCTCGACGGTGTCGATGTCCGAGTGCAGATAACGCACGCGCACGCCGTGGTCGGCGAGGTAATCGGTCAGGTCTTCGGCCATGCGCTTGGTCAGCGTGGTGACCAGCACACGTTCTTCGATCGCTACACGCTTGGTGATTTCCGAGAGCAAGTCATCGACCTGGGTCAGCGCCGGCCGCACTTCAACCTGCGGGTCGACCAGGCCAGTCGGCCGCACCACCTGTTCGACCACGCGCCCGGCGTGCTCGGCTTCGTAATTGCCGGGCGTTGCCGAGACGAAAATGGTTTGCGGGCTGACCCCTTCCCACTCGTCGAAACGCATGGGCCGGTTGTCAAGCGCCGAAGGCAGGCGGAAGCCGTACTCGACCAGCGTCTCTTTACGCGAACGGTCGCCCTTATACATCGCGCCGACCTGCGGCACGCTGACGTGGGATTCGTCGATCACCAGCAAGGCGTCGGCCGGCAGATAGTCGTAAAGGGTGGGCGGCGCCGCGCCGGACGGACGCCCGGACAGGTAGCGCGAGTAGTTTTCGATGCCGTTGCAATAGCCCAGTTCGAGGATCATTTCCAGGTCGAAACGGGTGCGCTGTTCCAGACGCTGGGCTTCCACCAGTTTGTTGTTGCTGCGCAGGTATTCGAGGCGCTCCTGCAATTCGACCTTGATGCCTTCGATAGCATCGAGCAGGGTTTCCCGAGGCGTCACGTAGTGACTTTTCGGGTAGAAAGTGAAGCGCGGCATCTTGCGGATGACTTCGCCGGTCAGTGGATCGAAGGCGGAAATGCTCTCGACCTCGTCATCGAACAGCTCGATGCGGATCGCTTCCAGATCGGATTCCGCCGGGAAGATATCGATCACGTCACCGCGCACGCGGAACGTCGCCCGGGCGAAATCCATGTCGTTGCGGGTGTATTGCAAGTCGGCCAGGCGCCGCAGCAGCGCACGCTGATCAAGCTTGTCGCCGCGATCAACGTGCAAGACCATTTTCAGATAGGTTTCCGGACTGCCCAGACCATAGATGCACGACACCGTGGTGACGATGATCGCGTCCTTGCGTTCCAGCAACGCCTTGGTCGCGGACAGCCGCATCTGCTCGATGTGGTCGTTGATCGACGCGTCCTTCTCGATGAAGGTGTCGGACGACGGCACATAGGCTTCGGGCTGGTAGTAGTCGTAGTAGGAAACGAAGTATTCAACGGCGTTGTTCGGGAAGAACGCCTTGAACTCCCCGTACAACTGCGCGGCCAGGGTCTTGTTCGGCGCCAGTACGAGCGTCGGCCGCTGGACCTGGGAGATGACGTTGGCAATGCTGAAGGTCTTGCCCGAACCGGTCACACCGAGCAGTGTCTGGTGCGCCAGCCCGGCGTCAATGCCCTCAACCAACTGGCGAATGGCTTCCGGCTGATCGCCGGCAGGCTCGAAGCGGGTGACTAGCTGGAATTCCGACATACACACCTCTGGAATCGCGGCGTTCCGCGTCAGACGGAGCACCACGAGGACGACCGCAAACGACCGATGTCGCGCAAGAAAAAACCTGGATTGTGCTGAATGTGGTGGCGATTGCCTGACCTTTCAAGGCAAACGTCCTACATCCGGTAAAGAGTCTGACAAAGTCAATCGACTAACGGTCAAGAAATAATCGGAAAAACTTACCCTAAAAGCCGATTCGCCTGTCGCCATTGCGCGGTGATGGCCTCTATACTAGCTCCCCGTTTGTGCACCGCTCTAGTGCATTCGGCTGGAGCGCGACACGTCCCTCCACTCTCCATTCAGAGCCGCCGTAATAATGAGCCTGTTCTCCGCTGTCGAAATGGCACCCCGCGATCCAATCCTGGGCCTCAACGAAGCATTCAACGCCGATACCCGGACCACCAAGGTCAACCTGGGCGTGGGCGTGTACTGCAACGAAGAGGGGCGAATTCCACTGCTGCGCGCGGTGATCGAAGCCGAGACGATTCGCGTCGCGCAACACGCTTCGCGCGGTTACCTGCCGATCGATGGCATCGCTGCCTACGACCAGGCCGTGCAGAAATTGCTGTTCGGCAACGACTCGCCGCTGACCAGCGCCGGTCGCGTCATCACAACTCAGGCCGTCGGCGGGACCGGCGCACTGAAAATCGGTGCCGACTTCCTCAAGCAACTGCTGCCGAACGCCGTCGTGGCGATCAGCGACCCGAGCTGGGAAAACCACCGCGCGCTGTTCGAAACCGCTGGTTTCCCGGTGCAGAACTACCGTTACTACGACGCTGCCACCCATGACGTGAACCGTGCCGGCATGCTCGACGACCTCAACGCCCTGCCGAACGGCTCGATCGTTGTCCTGCATGCTTGCTGCCACAACCCGACCGGCGTCGACCTGACCCCGGCGGACTGGAACAAGGTGCTGGAAGTGGTCAAGGCCAAAGGTCACGTGCCGTTCCTCGACATGGCTTACCAGGGTTTCGGCGACGGCATCGACGAAGACGCCGCCGCTGTGCGCCTGTTCGCCGAATCCGGCCTGACCTTTTTCGTCTCGAGCTCGTTCTCCAAGTCGTTCTCGCTGTACGGCGAACGCGTTGGCGCACTGTCGATCATCAGCGAATCGAAAGAAGAAAGCGCGCGCGTGCTGTCGCAGGTCAAGCGCGTGATCCGCACCAACTACTCCAACCCGCCGACCCACGGCGCCAGCATCGTTGCTGCGGTGCTGAACAGCCCGGAACTGCGCGCGCAGTGGGAAGCCGAGCTGGCCGAGATGCGTCTGCGTATTCGCGGCATGCGCGAGCAGATGGTTGCCCTGCTGGCGGAAAAAGCCCCGGGCCGCGATTTCAGCTTCGTTGGTCGTCAGCGCGGCATGTTCTCCTACTCCGGCCTGACCACTGAACAAGTGCATCGCCTGCGCAACGAGTTCGGCATCTACGCCCTGGACACCGGCCGCATCTGCGTGGCCGCGCTGAACCAGAGCAACATCAAGGCTGTGACGGACGCGATCGTTCAGGTCATCTGATTTCGGCGAGTGATGAAAAACGGGAAGCCTTTTGGGCTTCCCGTTTTTATTTGTCTCTGGAAACGCCTCGCAACCTCTAGACTGCACACAATTCAAAGTGTAGGAGCTGACGAGTGCAACGAGGCTGCGATCTTTTGATCTTGTTTCTAAGATCAAGATCAAAAGATCGCAGCGTTCCGCAGCTCCTACCGGTTTTGTGTACACCCGAGATTTTCTGAAGAGAACCCACATGAAAAACGACAACCTGCGCGCTGACCGTGACGACCTGGATGATTTCATCCCGCGCGCTCCGGCCAAGCGTGAAAAGAGCCTGGTGCTGCAAGTCGCCACCGGGGTATTCCTCGGTGGCCTGGCCCTGTGGCTGGTGCAACTGGCGGCGACGGCGGCCTATGCCAAGCTGATGCTCGGCACGATTACCTTCGGCAGTTAAGCCAGCTCGGCCGAGCGTTGAGTGGCAGCATCGTCGTAAATCACATACAGCGACTCGGCGACCTGGCTCTTGATGGCCTTGCTGCTTTCAAGACCAAGCACGAAACCTTCAGCCTTGCCGCCAGCGCGGTTCAATTCTTCGGCGGTGCTTGCCCCGGCGATTGCATCGAAGAGTTTTTCGGCGTGCGGGCCGATCCCTTTGGGCAGGCTGATCTGTGCAGTGCTCATGCGAGCACCTCGGTATTACGGGTGATTTGAGTCATGGCGCGTACCTTTGCGGCGAATGGCCGGCAGCGCGTGTGACCACTTCCGGGCTGCCATGGTAGACCTCTGAGGCCTTTCTGGTAACCGCCAATCGCTGACAAAATGCCGTCCGTCCCGACGAATCGCAAAAGTTGCCAGGCGATGCTTGACTTCTCTTTTTGAATCAGTAACATACGCACCAATTCCGCAATAGCTCAGTTGGTAGAGCAAGTGACTGTTAATCACTGGGTCCCTGGTTCGAGTCCAGGTTGTGGAGCCAAATAGCAAAGCCCCTGAATCGCGAGATTCAGGGGCTTTTTTGTGGACGCTCGAAAAATGCCAAAAGGCCGATCTGCTTGGGCAGATCGGCCTTTTCTGTTTCAGACGCAGCGGTCAGACATGTTCGCTGCTTTTCACCTGCACCTTCGGCGCGCCGTGGCCATGGTCGTGGTCATCCGGCTCGATCACGGGCACTTCCTTGCCATCGCAATCATGCAGCTTGCCGTCGCTGAAGTAATCGCCTTCACGCAGCGCGGCCAGATCGCGATAACGCAGGGTGCGCTCTTCGGCTGCGGCGAACACCGATTGTTGATCCGAATTGCCGGTCGTGAAGTGGTTGAACGCCAGGTTGAGCAGGATCGCCATGATTGCAGATGAACTGATGCCCGAATGGAAAATAGTCGCGAACCAGCTCGGGAAATGATCGTAGAAGTTCGGCGCGGCGATCGGGATCATGCCGAAACCGATCGAAGTGGCCACGATGATCAGGTTGACGTTGTTGCGGTAGTCCACCTTCGACAACGTGCGAATGCCGCTCGCCGCCACGGTGCCGAACAGCACGATCCCTGCGCCGCCAAGGACCGAAGTCGGCACGGCGGCAATCACCCGGCCCATGAACGGCAGCAGGCCGAGCACCACCAGGAACAAGCCGCCGGTAGCGACCACGAATCGGCTCTTGATCCCGGTCACCGCCACCAGCCCTACGTTCTGCGCGAAAGCACTTTGCGTAAACGAACCGAAGATCGGCGCAAACATGCTCGACAGCATGTCGGCACGCAGGCCGTTACCCAAGCGTTTGGAATCCACCTTGGTGTCAATGATCTCGCCCACGGCGAGGATGTCCGCCGAGGTTTCCACCAGCGTCACCATGACCACAATGCACATCGACAGGATCGCGGCGAAATGGAAGGTCGGCATGCCGAAGTGGAACGGTGTCGGGAAGCCGAACATGGGGCCGGTGGTGACACTGGAGAAATCCGCCATGCCAAGGAACACCGCCAGCACCGTGCCGATGACCATGGCCAGCAGAATCGACAGCCGAGAAATGGTCGCGCTGCCAACCTTGCTCAGCAGCAACACCAGCACCAGCGTGACCGCCGCCAGACCGATGTTCTGCATGCTGCCGAAGTCCGGCGCGTGGCTGTTGCCGCCCATCGCCCAGCGTGCGGCCACCGGCATCAGCGTCAGGCCGATGGTGGTGATCACAATGCCGGTGACCAGCGGCGGAAAGAACTTGGTGATGCGTGAAAACACCGGCGTGATCAGCAAGCCGATCAACGAGGCGGCAATCACCGCACCCAGCACCGATTGGAAACCGCCCTCCCCGCCGCTGCTGACGATCGCAACCATGGTCGCCACGCCGGAGAACGATACGCCCTGGACCAGCGGCAGCTGACAGCCAAAAAACGGCAGACCCAGGGTTTGCAGCAACGTCGCCAGCCCCCCCGCAAACAATGAAGCAGCAATCAACAGACCAATGTCCGCCGGCGACAGACCGGCCGCCTGGCCAATGATCAGTGGCACCGCAACGATACCGCCGTACATGGTCAGAACATGTTGCAGGCCGTAAGCCATATTCGCGCCGACCCCGAGGTTTTCGTCCTCGGGCCGTTGGTGTGAAACATGGGGCGTTTTCATGGTGGGGGGTTCCCTGGTTTTTGTTATGCGCACACTGTATTCAATACTCAGGACAAATGTCCATAGAGTTGTATACAACTTGTCAGTCACATTATGGTTAGGTAGCCATCCAACCTTCTAGCCTGCGCTTCTTGCCCCAACAAATCCGGCAACACATCCCCGCTGCATCCTCGCCAGTGCCCACTAGGCTGAAGTGTTCACGGCGACCGACGGTGCAGTCGCGCTCTTTTTTATACATATAAAGTATGCATAATGAAGTCATTCAAGATTCAGTACGACAAAAGCAAAAACGCAGCCAACAAACTCAAGCACAAAGGCATCAGCCTCGCCGAAGCCGAACCGGTTTTTCATGACGAACGCGCACTGACACTTGAGGACAACGACCATGACGAACAACGCTGGATCACCCTCGGCCTCGATGCCAAAGGTCGTGTGCTTGCCGTTGCTTACAGCTATCGCGAAGCCAATGTTGTTCGAATCATTTCCGCACGTCTCGCCACACCCAGCGAACGGCGCGCGTATTTTCAGGAGGCTTGAACGATGAAAGACGAATATGACTTTTCCGCAGGTAAACGCGGCGCAGTAGCGCCGAGCAAGGGCAAGACCCGCATCACTATCATGCTTGATGACGCGGTGATCGAAGCGGCGCGTACCGCCGCGGAAACCGAGGGCTTTGGCTACCAGACTGTGATCAACAACACCCTGCGCCATGCTCTGCTTGATGGCCCACGCCAGCAGGAAAGCGCCGACGATTCAGGTCTGACGGGCCAATTCAAGAAAGGCATCACCGCCACCGATCTCAAGAGTCTCGAGCGAAAGCTGTCAGCGGCCATCGGCGAAATCCGTCGCGTATTGGAGCCTGATGTAAAGCCTTAGATGGAGGCTGGCGCGATGACCCGAGCCAGCGCTTGTCGCACACGCGGTGAATCAGGCACCTGAAGATCGAACTCGCGCCGCAGCAATTTCATCAGCTCGTCGACGTCCGCCACCTCGCGCCGCTCACTGTCCGCGCCCATGTGATGAATGGCAAAACTGCCGTTGTTCAGGGTTTTGCGCCAGCCAGCGCCGGTGCGCGCGACCATCAGGCGCTGCGAAAAGGGTGACTCGGGATGGGTGGAGACGTACCAGTTGCCGACGGTGTAATCGATGTCTTCCTGGCGTTGCAAATCGAACAGGTACATCGGCCGCCATTCGCCTGCGACTTTGGCGCGCAGCAGATAGCCATCTGCTTGCTTGTCGATGCGGTAAGGTTCGTGCGGGGTGGGTTGCTCATCTTCACTGTCGAGCAACAGCGGCGCGGTGGGCACCATGCCGCCGAAGCCGACGTCGGTGATGTAACGCACTCCCTCGATGGTCACCAGACTCAAACGATGGGTTCGCGCCGTCCAGCTACCTTCCGGTTGATTCATCACCACGCGCCCGCTGATCGCCCGTGCGTCGAAGCCCAATTCAAGCAGCAGCGCATAGAACAAATGATTGAGCTCATAGCAGTAGCCGCCCCGCCCCTGCTGCAACACCTTGTCTTCGATGGAGACCAAGTCGATCAACACCGGCTCTGCACTGATCGTCGCCAGATTTTCGAAAACAAACTGAGCGGTGTGGCGCGACTGCAACTGGCGCAACGTATCAAGCGTCGGTGGCGGCGGCGCATCGAAACCCAGACGTTGCAGGTACAGATTGGTACTGGTCAGCCGTGGCGCACTCATTGCTCGATCCTTATGCATGGGCCGCAGAACACTGCGTGGATGTTGCCCTGTATACGGGATCAAGCACGGCTTCCGACAATTGATTTCGCCAATCGCCCGCTCAGCGCTTTTTCCGCGAAGCGATGCGAATCCATGTCGGTGCATGGTCACTGGCGTGCGGTTCGTTGCGTACCCAGGCGTCGACGCCAGCGTCGTGCAAATACGGGCTCAATGCCGGATTGAGCAGCAGGTGGTCGATGCGCAGGCCGGAATTGGTTTGCCAATGGTTACGGAAGTAATCCCAGAAGGTGTAGAGGCGCTCTTCGGGATACACGTGGCGCAGAGAATCGGTCCAGCCTTGGTCCAGCAGCCGCTGGTAGCACTCGCGGCTTTCGGGTTGCAACAAGGCGTCCTTGAGCCAGGAACGGGTGTTGTAGATGTCCATGTCGGTGGGCACGACATTGAAGTCACCGGCCAGCACCACCGGGTGATCGCTGCTTTGCAGGTCTTTGGCGTAATTGATCAGACGCTCGAACCAGGCCAGTTTGTAATCGAATTTCGGCCCCGGCTGCGGGTTGCCGTTGGGCAGATACAGGCAACCGACCAGCACACCGTGCACCGCCGCTTCGATATAGCGGCTGTGGGTGTCATCGGCATCGCCGGGCAAACCGCGTCGACTCTCCAACGGCTGCGCATCACGCGCCAGAATCGCCACGCCATTCCATGACGCCTGGCCCTGCCAGATTGCGCCGTAACCGGCGGCCTCCAGTTCGGCGACGGGAAATGCGCTGTCGACTGATTTGAGCTCTTGCAGGCAGACGATGTCCGGTTGCTCGCGCTTGAGCCATTCCAGCAGATTCGGCAGCCGCGCGCGCATGCCGTTGACGTTGAAGGTGGCGATTCGCAGGTTTTTCATCGTCTGCAACTCCTGCTCGGTGGGATTGCAAATTGTGACCCTGAGAACGCCGCCCAGGTTGCATCGAATCACAAAGCGCCAGCTCAGACTCGGTTACGCAGCCATTGCAGAAAGCCTCTTTTCGGCGCGACCACGGGCGTTTCCTCGGTCAGCGACTGCGCCTTGTGCAGACGGAAATCGAGCAATGCCTGCATCGCATCGTGGATGTCATGGCGCGCGTCCAGGCACGGTTTCAGGTAGGACTTCTCGATGCGATACAGGGCGCAGAAAGTCTTCGCGGAAAAATCCGCCGGCAAGGCGGTGTCGGAAAGAATCCCGGCCTCACCGATCACCTCGCCCGGCCCCATGCGCCCGGATTCCAGTGGCGCACCATGGCGCTTGAGCGTCACCGATACCACGCCGGATTCAATGATGAACAAATGATCGCTGACCTCCCCGCCCGCGAGAATCGTTTCGCCGGCGCGGAAAGTTTGCAGGGTCATGTTCTGGCTGAAGGTGTCTTTTTCTTCTTCACGCAGAGTCGAGAAGATCGGTGAGCTTTCCAGCAGCGCCCGTGGCCGCGACAACTGCGGCGCGGCGCTGGTCTCGTTGCTCGACAGCAGGTTGACGCCGGAGGCCTGCAAATGTCGGTACGCGAGATCGAACAACTGATTGCGCACCACGCGCTTCTCGCCCATCGAGGCGACAAACCCGCTGATTTCGTATTCCGCGCCGCCGCTGGCAGAACTCTTCAACGACACGCTCGGCGCCGGTGTGTCGAGCAATTGCCGGCAGCCTTGCATCGCTCGCTCCAGCGCCTCGATTACCGAACTGGGTCGGGCATGGGGGCTGACGGGCACGCTGACGGAAACGCCGAACATATTGCTCGGTCGGCTGAAGTTGATGATTTTGGCTTTCGCCGCCAGCGAGTTGGGAATCACGGCCATGCTGCCCTGACTGGTTTGCAGACGCGTGGCGCGCCAGTCGATGTCGGTGACGCGGCCCTCGGTGCCGTCGATGGAGATCCAGTCATCAAGTTGATAGGGCTTGGTGGTGTTGAGGACGATGCCGGAGAACACGTCGCTCAAGGTGCTCTGCAAAGCCAGGCCGACAATGATCGCCAACGCGCCGGACGTCGCCAGCACACCTTTGACTGGCAGATCGAGCACGTACGCCAGCGCCGCAATGATCGCGATGAGGAAAATCACCGCGCCGAGCAAGTCCTGCAACAGCCGGCCGGTATGGCCGACCCGTTGCATCATCACCGCGCCGATCAGCACCGTCAGGGTCCGCGCACCAAACAGCCACCAGCCGATCTGCAGCCCGGTTGCCGCCAGATGCAGCGGCACGTTGTCGGCCCACGGCGCCGGCTCCATCGGGTTGAGGCCTTCGTTGAACAGCACAATGCTGAACAGGGCGAAAATCAGCACCCGCACCAACAGCTTCCATTCGCTGCCGCGAGAGCTGATCAGCCGCCACAGGCCAAGATCGAGCAGGATCAGGATCAACGCGCTAAACAACGGGTGTTCGGTCAGCAGAGACAGCATCAAACAACTCCGACAAAGGCCAATCGCGAGAAGATCGCACAGATTGGCACAGTGTAGGAGCAATTGATTTCGGTGGAGGAGCACCGGCTTACAAACACGGCAAAACCCTGAGCTGACGAAGGCTGCGATCTTGAGGCAGTGGGACGCGGAGCGTCCCCGGCTGCATTCCCACGCAGAGCGTGGGAACGATCAGACGCTGAACAACCTGTGGGAGCGAGCCTGCTCGCGAAGGCGTCATGTCAGTCACTACTTCTTCGACCGAATCAGAGCATTCGCGAGCAGGCTCGCTCCCACAGTGGAGTTTCAGTTGCCAGTAAAGCTCGGGGTCAGGCGTGCATCTGGCCAAAACGCCCGGACTGGAAGTCGGCGAAGGCCTGGTGGATTTCCTGCTCGGTGTTCATCACGAACGGGCCATGGCCGACGATCGGTTCGTCGATCGGCTCGCCACTGAGCAGCAATACCACCGCGTCTTCGCTGGCCTGGAGGGTGAGTCGATCACCGTCGCGTTCGAACAGCGCCAACTGCCCTACCCCAACCGATTCCGCGCCGTTGACCTGCACCGAACCCTTCAACACCACCAGCGCGGTATTACGTCCTTCGTGCAGATCAAGCGTCAGCATCTTGCCGGCATTGAGGCGCAGATCCCACACGTCGATTGGCGTAAAAGTCCGTGACGGTCCGGTGTGCCCATCGAATTCGCCGGCGATCAGACGCAGGCTGCCGGCGTTGTCCTTGAGCGCGATGCTGGGAATGTCGCGGTCGAGAATGGTCTGGTAACCCGGCGCGGCCATTTTGTCCTTGGCCGGCAGGTTGACCCACAGCTGGACCATTTCCAGCTTGCCGCCGGTTCGGGCGAAGTTTTCCGAGTGGAATTCCTCATGGAGGATGCCGGAAGCTGCGGTCATCCACTGCACATCACCCGGGCCGATGGTGCCGCCACTGCCGGTGGAATCGCGGTGTTGCACTTCGCCGTCGTAAACGATGGTCACGGTTTCGAAACCACGGTGCGGGTGCTGGCCGACGCCACGCTGTTCAGTGGTCGGGGTGAATTCGGCGGGACCGGCGTGATCGAGCAGCAGAAACGGGCTGATGTGCTTGCCCAGATTGTCGTAGGAAAACAGCGTGCGCACCGGGAAACCATCGCCGACCCAATGGCCGCGGGGGCTGGTGTAAATGCCGATGATGTTTTTCATGGGGTCTCCAATGGGTAAATGCATTGGATTAAGCGTAAGGGCATATCGAATATTCGACTAGAGGGTGGAAATCGGCTTGAGTGTTCCATATGCAGAACAATTGAGTCAGCGGCGCGCATTTCGCGAGCAGGCTCGCTTCCACAGGAGTCTGCAATGGTTCAGAGGCACCGTGCGAGGCCGTGCATGGCTTCGCGCAACCTGTCGATGGCACGCTCGATAAACGCGTTTTCACCGTCTCGGCATGCCGTGTCCAGATCTGCACACGCCGCAACAACCCGCGCTGCCCCAACCATTTGCGCACCGCCCCTGATGCGATGGGCCAGCTCACGCAGGCCGTTGCGGTCGCCGACGCGGGTCTGATCCAAAGCCTGCAGATCGTCGCGCAAGCTATTGCCGACTTCCTTGCGCAAACGCTCGATCAACGAGTGATCGGCACCGGCCATCTGCTCCAGGGCACTCAGATCAATCTCGACGGGCTCGGCACTTGGCGGTTCATCTTCGTGGCGCTCGCAACGATGAGCGCCTTTCAGGGCTTCAGCCAGATCATGCAAGCGAATCGGTTTGAACAGGCAGCCGTCCATGCCGGCATCCAGACAACGCAGGCGCTCTTCGATCTGCGCGTTGGCCGTAAAACCGAGGATCAGACAGGGCCTGCGGCCGCTGGCGGCTTCTTCGTTGCGAATCGCCTGCGCCAGCTCATAGCCATTGCGGCGCGGCATGTTGCAGTCGGTAATCACCACATCGAAGGCCTGGGTTCGCCAGCGGTCCAGCCCCTGTTCGCCATCGCCCACATCTACCGTGCGATGCCCCAATTCACTCAGTTGCCAGCACATCAGCAAGCGATTGACCGGGTGATCGTCGACCACCAACACGCTTAATACACAGGTAGCGGCTGCCGCCTCGGGCGTTGCCAGTGTGGTCGTCACAGCTGTCAACAGCGGCAAGGACAGATTCATTTCCACTCGCGTGCCTTGCCCGAGATCACTATCAAGACCCAGCGTGCCGCCCATCATTTCGCAGAGGTTACGGCTGATCACCAGCCCCAGGCCGGAACCGCTGCGCGCCGCTTGAAGGCTATTGCTCGCTTGAACGAACGGGCTGAACAGGCGCTTTTGATCTTCAGCACTTATACCGATGCCGCTGTCTTCGATCAGCACTTGCACACTCACTTGCTCGTGCGATATCGCAACGATCTGCAGTCGCAGGCAGACGTCACCTGACTGGGTGAATTTGATCGCATTGCTCAACAGGTTCGACAGCACCTGTTTGAAGCGCGTCGGATCAATCAGCACATCCACGTCGGCGCGCGGATCAAGTTCGATGCGCCACAAGAGCCGTTTCTGCCGCGCCAGCCCTTCGAAAACCCGACACACCGATAACACCGTCTCGCGCAGGTTGGCCCGCTCGGGCGAAAGGGACAAATGCCCCGACTCGATACGGGCGATGTCGAGAATGTCGCCAATCAACGCCAATAATTGCTGGCCGGCATTCGACGCCACCTGAATTGCCAGTCGATCAGTCACGCCCTCCTCTGCGCGCTTGAGCGCCAGTTCGAGCATGCCGATCAAGGCGTTCATCGGTGTGCGAATCTCGTGGCTCATGGTCGCCAGGAAAGTGCTTTTGGCCCGATTGGCCTCATCCGCTGCGTCCTTGGCCTGTTGCAGTTGCAACAACCATTGCTGGCGCTGATGGATCTGCCGACGCTGCCAGCCGATCCAGATCAGGGCCAGCAGCAGCAAGCCTGCGGCGCCGGCAAAACCAAGCAGAATTTCGCGGCGATGGCGCGACCAATAGCTGTCCTCCACCACCACATCGTGGCTCCAGCGCTCGACCAGTTCATCCATTTGCTGCGGCGCGATGCTCAGCAACGCCTTGTTCAGGATCGAGTGCAGCAACGCCGACTGCGGCGCCGTGGCCAAAGCGATGCGCGCCGGCTGATCGCCTACGGTGCCGGTAATACGCAGGCGGTCGCGGTATTGGCGGGCGATCAGAAAACGCGCCACCAGCAACGAGCTTACCGTCACGTCGACCTGTCCACGGGCAATCAGCGCCATGCCTTCGGCGGGGCTTTTGACTTCGACCAGACGCAGGCCGGGAACCCGTTGCAGGAGGTATTCGCGCAACGGGTGGCCGCGATAGATCGCCAGGCGTTTGCCCGCCAGTTCGTCGAGCGGCAATGGATGTGGTCCGTTCGCTGCGCTGACTAGCACGAACGGATTGTTCAGATAGGCGCGGGTGAATTGCAGCTGCGCTTCCCGCTCGGTGCTCGGCGTTACCACGGGCAAAATATCGAGTGCGCCGGCCTGAAGTTGTTCGAACTGGTCGTTCAGCGAGGTGCCACGCACGATCTCGAAATTCAGCCCGCTGCGCTGCGCAATCAGGCTCAGCAACTGCGCTGCCAGGCCGTTGAAGCGCCCATCAGCATCGAAAAACGCCAACGGCGCGAAGTCTTCGACAGCGCCGACCCGCACCACCGGGTGCTGATCCAGCCACTGCTGCTCGGCGGCGCTGAGCTGTACCCGCGACTGTTCGGCCATCTCGGCGAGGCCGACGCTCCAGCGCTGTTCGATCAGATGGCGACGCTCCATGGGCACGGCCAGCAAGGCCTTGTCGACGATGCGTTTGAGGACCACATCGCTGCGCAACAACGCAAAGGCGAACGGATTGGCATCAAGCCCCGACGGCCCGGCCAGTTGCAGGTCGTTGCGATAATTGGTGTTGATCAGGTAGTTGGCGCTGATGAAGTCGCCCAGGTACACGTCGTCGGCACCGAAGGCGACCGCGCCGAGTGCATCCATGGCCGAAGCATAAAGCTGCACGTGGGCGCCGGGGTAGAAAGCCTGAACATGGGCCAGTGGCAGGTAATCCTCGACCATGGCGATGCGTTTGCCTGCAAGGTCAGCAGGCAGTTTCTCGTCATGACGCGTCACCAGCATTGGCTGATCTTCAGCATACGGCCGCGACAGAACAAAGACCGGATCCGCCGCTTCGAAACTGTTCGAGGTGCCCAGGAGTTCGACGTCAGCGCGCTTGAGTGCGGCCATCAGTGCGGGACGATCGGCGAAACGCCGCACTTCGATCCTGATGCCGAGCAGTTGCGCCAGCAGGTCGGCGTAATCCGCCGTCAGCCCTTCCAGCTCATGCTGTTGGCGGGTGATCTCAAAGGGCGGGTAATCAGGGCCGGAGATGCCCATGCGCAAGACTGGATGCTCACGCAGCCACTGGCGCTCCCGATCATCGAGGCGCACCTGGATACCCCCCGGTTCGAGGCGCGCCAGCACCTCCAGCGTCTGCGGCTGGTCATTCGCCCCGACCGAGGCAACAAGCCCCAGCCACAGCAATAAAACCCGCAGTCCCTGCGTCATGTCGGGGTACTCAGATCAAGTGATTGCGCTTGGCGAACTCACGCAGAAGCACCAGCGAACCCAGGCCAAGTTTCGCCATCATGCGGGTCTTGTAGGTGCTGACGGTTTTGTGACTCAGGTGCATTTCCAAAGCGATGGCCTTGTTCGGTTTGCCCAGCGCCAGATTCACGAAGATGCATAACTCTCGATCGGACAGCTGCGCGATCAGCTCCTTTTCCGTGCGTTGCACGGCGTTGTACAGACCGCTGGTATTGGGCAATGCGGAGAAATAAGTGTGGCCGGACATCAATGCCTTGATGGCTTCGTGCAGCAGAGTCAGTTGATTGCTCTTGGTCACGTAGCCCCGTGCGCCGGCGCGCAGACAGCGCTCCTGGTAATGCGTGGGCTCATGCATGCTGAACACCAGCACCCGGCAACGCGCCGTTGGCGCCTTGATCTGGATTCGCGTCAGCACTTCCAGACCGTCCATCGATCCCAGCCCCAGATCGAGCACAACCAGGTGCGGATCATGCGCGCAGATCAACGGCACGACTTCATTGCCATTGGACGCTTCATGAATCCGGGTGAAGCCTTGAGCCTGCAGAACGATCCGAATGGCCGCGCGCACGACTGGATGGTCATCGACGATCAGCGCTGACTTCATTGGGACTCCTGCAAAATCGAAGACACCGCAACAGTCTGTCCCGGAGTCGGTGGCTGCGCCGGCACTGTTACATGGATGGGCAAGAGAATCACCTGTCAGGTCTGACAGTTGTGCAGAGTGTTTTTTTATGCATTGGCATGGCGCAATGATGCGTGGGCGTCAGGCGCTGCCTGGGGTTCGTCGCAAGTTTCGACTCTTGCCATTACCTGCCCGATGAGCTGTGAATTGGGCAATGGCGTCGGGCTGATCTGCGCGTTTTCCTGAGCAAATCCGGCAGCCGCCTGCAACGGTGCCGACGGTTCGTTGTAGATCAGAGCATGGCGAACCTGTGGGTTATCGAGCAGAAAGCCCAGCAGATCGAGAGAGCCTGCCGCCAGTTCGGCATTGATCACCAGCACATCGAACGGCTCGCAGCCATAGTCGACCAAGGTCAACAATTCGCCGAGAGTCTGCACCGGGGCGACGCGGTAGTAGCCGAGCGCGTTGAACAGGCGCTCGATTTTCATGCGATGAAAATGCTGCGGGTCGGCGATCAGGATGCGCAACGCTTTGTTGCTCATGGTCATTCTCCCGGTGAGGTTTGGGGAGGGCAAGACTACGCAAGCGTCGGCGATAGCTCTGTAGGACTTTTCCTAAAAATTTGGTCATTCATCCGGCGGCCCTGACGCACCAATATCCCCTGCGGGAGCGAGCCTGCTCGCGAAGGGGCTATACCAGTCAGAGACGTATTGACTCGCACGGCGCCTTCGCGAGCAGGCTCGCTCCCACAGGGAAAAGCATTCCATGGCGGTTATTGCCAGCCGAACCGGCAGATGTAGAAGCCTTTAACGGCTTGGGTCAGCGCCATGTACGCCAGCAGAATCACCGGCAGAAACACGAAATACAGCGACGGCAGCGCCTGCAATTTGAAGTAATGCGCCAGCGGCCCCATCGGCAGGAAAATGCCGACCGCCATGATGACCCCGGTCATGACCATCAGCGGCATGGCGGCGCGGCTTTGCAGAAACGGGATCTTCGGCGTGCGGATCATGTGCACGATCAGCGTCTGGGTCAGCAGACCGACCACGAACCAGCCGGACTGGAACAGCGTCTGGTGATCCGGGGTGTTGGCGTCGAACACGTACCACATCAAGGCGAACGTCGTGATATCGAAGATCGAACTGATCGGGCCGAAAAACAGCATGAAGCGCCCGACATCAGCCGGCTGCCAGCGCTGCGGCTGTTTCAGCATCTCGTCGTCGACGTTATCGAACGGAATGGCGATCTGCGAAATATCGTAGAGCAGGTTCTGCACCAGCAGGTGCATCGGCAGCATCGGCAGGAACGGGATGAACGCGCTGGCGACCAGCACCGAGAACACATTGCCGAAGTTGGAACTGGCAGTCATCTTGATGTACTTGAGCATGTTGGCGAAGGTGCGCCGCCCTTCGAGCACGCCCTCCTCCAGCACCATGAGGCTTTTTTCCAACAGGATGATGTCCGCCGCTTCCTTGGCGATGTCCACCGCGCTGTCCACGGAAATGCCGATGTCGGCGCTGCGCAGCGCCGGCGCGTCGTTGATGCCATCGCCCATGAACCCGACCACATGGCCGTTGCCCTTGAGAATGCCGACGATGCGCTCTTTGTGCGCCGGCGTGAGCCTGGCGAAGACGTTGGTCGTCTCGACCGCCATGGCCAGCTCAGCATCACTCATGCGCTCAATGTCATTGCCCAGCAGCAAACCCTGTTGGGCGAGGCCGACCTCGCGGCAGATTTTCGCCGTCACCAGTTCGTTGTCACCGGTCAGCACCTTGACCGCCACGCCATGCTCGGCCAGGGCCTTGAGCGCTGGCGCGGTGCTTTCCTTCGGTGGATCGAGGAACGCCACGTAACCGATCAGCGTCAGTTCCTGTTCATCAGCTAGGCTGTAAGTCTCGCGCCCTGCTGGCATTGAGCGAGCCGCGACCGCCACCACGCGCAGACCTTCGGCGTTGAAGGCGCCGGTGACTTGGCGAATCCGCACCAGCAATTCATCGCTCAAGACTTCATCGACCTCGCCGTGACGCACCCGACTGCACACCGCCAGCACTTCTTCCACCGCGCCTTTGCAGATCAGTTGATGGGGCTGACCGCGGCTCTCCACCACCACCGACATGCGCCGGCGATTGAAATCGAACGGGATCTCATCGACCTTGCGAAACACGCTGCCGACCTTGAGTTCGCGGTGGACTTCCACGTGTTCGAGCACGGCGACATCCAGCAGGTTTTTCAGGCCGGTCTGGTAGTAGCTGTTGAGGTAGGCCAGTTCCAGCACAGCGTCCGAATCCTCACCCCAGACGTCGACATTCCGCGCGAGAAAGATCTTGTCCTGAGTCAGGGTGCCGGTCTTGTCGGTGCACAGCACGTCCATGGCGCCGAAGTTCTGGATCGCGTCGAGGCGTTTGACGATGACCTTTTTGCGCGATAGAAACACGGCGCCTTTGGCCAGGGTCGAAGTGACGATCATCGGCAGCATTTCCGGGGTCAGGCCGACCGCAATCGACAGCGCGAAGAGTAGCGCTTCACTCCAGTCGCCCTTGGTGAAACCGTTGATGAACAGCACCAGCGGCGCCATGACGAACATGAAGCGGATCAGCAGCCAGCTGACCTTGTTGACGCCCTGCTGAAACGAGGTCACCGCCCGGTCCGTCGCGCCGACGCGTTGCGCCAGCGCACCGAAGTAGGTGCTGTTGCCGGTGGTGAGAATCAGTGCAATCGCGCTGCCGGAGACGACGTTGGTGCCCATGAACAGAATGTTGTCCAGCTCCAGCGGGTTACGCGTGTCGCGATCGGTCTGCCGGGTGAATTTCTCCACCGGCATCGACTCACCGGTCATTGCTGCCTGGCTGACGAACAGGTCCTTGGCGCTGAGCACGCGGCAATCGGCGGGAATCATGTCGCCGGCCGAGAGCACGATCAGATCGCCGGGCACCAGTTGCTTGATCGGCAGCTCCCGCCGTGGCCCATCCCGGCGCAGCACCGTAGCGGTGTTGCTGACCATGGCTTTGAGCGCATCGGCAGCTTGATTGGATTTGCTCTCCTGCCAGAAGCGCAGCAGCGTCGAGAGCACCACCATGGAGAAAATCACCACGGCGGCCTTGAGGTCTTCGGTCAGCCAAGAGATCACCGCGAGCAGAGTCAGCAGCAGGTTGAACGGGTTTTTGTAGCAGTGCCACAGATGGGTCCACCACGGCAGCGGCTGCTCGTGTTCAACTTCGTTAAGGCCGTGTTGCGCGCGCAGTGCATCGGCCTCGACCTCGGTGAGCCCCTCGCCATGCGTGCCCAGCGATGACAGCAACGCAGCGCTGTCTTCATGGGCGGCAGCGACCAGCGTACTGGCCAGCGTCGGCGGCACTTCACGGCTGACCGTGGTGTCATTGATCGAATCCAGCAGCGCCAGACGACGGAAGTGCCGGGCGATGTGGCGGCTGCGCAGAAAGCCTGCGAAAAATTCCTTGAGCGTGAGTTTCATGGCTGTGTCCCCTGTGGTCAGCCGGGAAACCGTCGGGCAGGTACCGCCGCGCCCTGGCACCGGGAAAACCGGCACGGCCAGACGTGGCACGCCGGTCGGGAACGACAGGCGTGTCGATAGGCAGCGATGACGATTGAAGTCGCCATCACGCCTGGTTCAGCGTCGATGAGAAGGACGTCGAGACACGATCCAGAACTGGCCGTGCACGGGATGCCGCTGCTCGCTGTTACGGCGAGACAACGGCAGGGAAAGACTGCGCGTTATCTTGCCGAGAATCTGCCGGTGATCGAGACCGGCCGACAACTGTCACTCGAACAAGTACCCACTGTGGGTCTCCGCAATTGATGAAAACGCGCGAAGCTTACGCCCGCAGCTAAACCGCTGGAAGAGAGTTCGCAAGGAATGTGGCGGGTGTTCAGGAAGGGTTCAGAATTTCCCCGCGATCGTTCCTGCGCTCAGCGTAGGAACGCCTCATCGGACGCTCCGCGTTCGGCTTCTGAAAGGGACGCGGAGCGTCCCGGGCGGCATTCCCACGCAGAGCGTGGGAACGATCATATGTGGAGCTTTCCATGGCCCCTTCGCAAGCAGGCTCGCTCCCACATTTTGCCCTGCGTTCACAGAACCATTGTGGGAGCGAGCCTGCTCGCGAAAGCGGTGTGACAGGCGCCGCATACTTCAGCTGGCAGTCGCCAACAACAGCTCCGCCACCGAGCGGCTGTGCCCGCGCTGTTTGCCATGCTCGTACAGCGAGCCGGCGATTTCGTCGGCGCGAATCGGCAGCACCGACAGCAGCGTATCGCTCAGGCCATGGCTGGCCTGGCAGAAGCCCTGCATATAAATGCCGGCCTTGCAGCGCTCGTCGGTGATCAGTTTGTAGTTGCGATCGACCTCGAACTCACCGAGGTACTCCTCCAGCGGCGCGAGCAACTTGCGGTGCATCTGCCGCTCGTAACCGGTGGCCAGCACCACGGCGTCATAGATTCGCACCGTGACTTCGCCGGTGGCGTTGTTGCGCACGGCCAGTTCGATGCCGTTTGCGGTGGCAGTGGCGCTCTCGACGGTGGTCAGGGTGCGGAACGCATGGCGGGCAATCCCGGAAACCTTCTGCCGGTAGAAGATGCCGTAGATGCGTTCGATCAGGTCGATGTCGACCACCGAATAGTTGGTGTTGTGGTACTCGTTGACCAGACGCTCGCGCTCGACGCTGTTCTGCTGGAACACCAGATCAGTGAATTCCGGCGAGAACACCTCGTTGACGAACGGGCTGTCATCCGCAGGCTTCAACGCCGAACCACGCAGGATCATGTCGACCTGCACCGACGGGAACGAATCATTCAGGTCGATAAAGGCTTCCGCCGCGCTCTGCCCGCCGCCGATGATGGCGATGCTCATCGGTTGGTTGTTCACGCACGGCTGCCTGGCCATTTGCGACAGATACTGCGAATGGTGGAACACCCGATGATCGCCCTTCAGCGCCTTGAACGCCTCCGGAATGCGCGGTGTGCCGCCAGCGCTGACCACCACCGAACGCGTGGTGCGCACGAATTGCTGGCCGTCGCTGCCCCGGGAAATCACCCGCAAGGCTTCGACCTGCTGGTTGTGCAATACCGGTTCGATGAACTGCACTTCTTCGCCATAACGGCTCTGCGCGGTGAACTGCCCGGCCACCCAGCGCAGGTAGTCGTTGTACTCCATGCGGCATGGATAAAAGGTGCCGAGGTTGATGAAGTCGACCAGACGCCCGTGGTGCTTGAGGTAGTTGACGAACGAGTAAGGGCTGGTCGGATTGCGCAGGGTCACCAGGTCCTTGAGGAAGGAAATCTGCAACTCGCTCTGCGTCGACAAGGTGTTGCCGTGCCAGCTGTAAGTGGCCTGCTTGTCGAGGAACAGCACATCCAGCTCGCCCTGGATCCGGCCGCGTTCCTGCAGAGCGATGGCCAGTGCCAGGTTCGAAGGGCCGAAACCGACGCCGATCAGGTCGTGAACGATGGGCGATGCAATTGCCTGTGTCATTTCCAGTGTCCTCTGGATGAACCCCTCAACGCGGGGAAAAAAGCCTGGGTGGCCTGACCGGCCTGAATCAGGTCAGCAGGTCGTCTGTTGAGTAGGAACGAGGACGATGAAAGGAAATTTAACCGGTGCGGATCACTGGCCATCCCATTGCTGGATGCGCAAGCGGCAATGCTTCATGGCGTTGACGATGTGTTTTTCCACCAGCGCCCGGGAGATGCCGAGGGTCTGGGCGATTTCCGGATGGGACATTCCTTCGATCTTGCGCAGCAGAAAACTGTCGCGGCACAGCGGCGGCAACTCGGCCAGTGCGCGCTGGAGCATTTCCAGACGCTGGCCGTGATCGAGGGTGCCATGGGGGGACGGGGTGAAATAGCGCTCTTCGTTGTCGAGCACGTCCAGCGATTCGACCTGGCGCAGCGCGTTGCGGCGGTGATCGTCGATAACCAGGTTCAGCGCGGTGCGATAAAGGAAGGCCCGGGGTTGTTCGATCGGCACCTCGCTGGAGCGCTCCAGCACCCGTACATAGGCGTCATGCACCACATCCTCGGCGACCTGACGGTTGCCCAGTCTGGCGTTGAGGAAACACACCAGCTCACGATAGTAGTTTTCCAACATGACTCCCGACCGCATCGATGCCGTTTCTGTCCTTGAGCGCACTGATCAGACCTGCGGATTACGCAGTAGCAAGATAGTGGCAACTTGAGGTGCGTAATTTATAGTAATTCTCATATAGATTTAAAGAGTTGATTCCATATCCCGGACAAATAGTCGTCGCCCGGCTACGGTAACTCGATGTGTCTGCGGCTAAATTCCGTCGCCCATGCCTCGTTTACAGGACAGCCCCTGTGTCTGTCGTGCCTTGCGACGGGCCGCAACCACTGGCCGGAACCCTGCATGAATCGTCCCCGCCCCGCCCGTCGCGCGCTGTTTGCCGCCCTCTGTCTGATTCCCGTGATCGCCGTTGCTGCCTGGCAAGTCTTGCCACCCGGTCGCGACGCCGTTGCCACTGTGCAGGTAAGCCGCGGCGATATCGAAAACAGCGTGACAGCGCTCGGCACCTTGCAGCCGCGCCGCTATGTGGATGTCGGCGCACAGGCTTCGGGGCAGATTCAGAAGATTCACGTCGAGGCCGGCGATACGGTCAAGGAAGGCCAGTTGCTGGTGGAAATCGACCCGTCGACACAGAAAGCCAAGCTCGATGCCGGGCGCTTTTCCATCGAGAACCTCAAGGCGCAGCTGCAGGAGCAAAGTGCCCAGCACGATCTGGCGCAGCAGAAATACCAGCGCCAGCAGAAACTCGCCGCCGGTGGCGCCACCCGCGAAGAAGACGTGCAGACCGCGCGCGCCGAGGTCCGCGCAACCCAGGCGCGCATCGACATGTTCCAGGCGCAGATCCGCCAGGCCCAGGCCAGCCTGCGCAGCGACGAAGCGGAGCTCGGTTACACGCGCATCTATGCGCCGCTGAGCGGCACCGTGGTCGCCGTCGGTGCGCGCGAAGGCCAGACCCTCAACGCGCAACAACAGACCCCGCTGATCCTGCGCATCGCCCGGCTGTCGCCGATGACGGTGTGGGCCGAGGTTTCAGAGGCCGACATCGGCCACGTCAAACCCGGCATGACCGCCTACTTCACCACGCTCAGCGGTGGCACTCGGCGCTGGAGCAGCACGGTGCGGCAAATCCTGCCGGTGCCACCACGTCCGCTTGAACAGAACCAGGGCGGCAGCCCCACCAGCGGCCGCAGCGGCAGCGAACGCGTGGTTCTTTATACCGTGCTGCTCGACGTCGACAACGCCGATCATAGCCTGATGACCGACATGACCGCCCAGGTGTTCTTTGTCGCACAACAGGCGCAAGACACTCTGACCGTGCCGACTGCCGCCCTGCAACCGGGCTCGCGTCCGCAGTGGCAGCGAGCGCAGATCGTCGCCGCCAACGGTGATATTCAGGCGCGCGAAGTACGCACCGGCATCAGCGATCGCCTGCGCACCCAGGTGCTGGAAGGTCTGGCCGAGGGCGAGCATGTTCTCAGCGCGCCGGCCGCTGGTCATGGAGGCTGAATGCACACGCCCCTGATCGACCTGCGGCAGATCCGCAAAGCCTACGGCGGTGATGACAGCCCGCTGGTGGAAGTGCTGCGCGGGATCGATCTGTCGATCCATGCCGGCGAGTTCGTTGCGATTGTCGGCGCCTCCGGTTCAGGCAAATCGACGCTGATGAACATTCTCGGTTGCCTCGACCGCCCCACCAGCGGCGAGTATCTGTTTGCCGGGGAAAATGTCGCGCAGCTGGACAGCGATGAACTGGCCTGGCTGCGCCGCGAAGCCTTCGGTTTTGTCTTTCAGGGCTACCACCTCATTCCCTCCGGCTCGGCCCAGGAAAACGTCGAGATGCCAGCGATCTATGCCGGCACCCCGGCCGCCGAGCGGCATGCCCGAGCTCACGCGCTGCTGCAACGTCTTGGCCTCGGCACTCGCACCGGCAATCGCCCGCATCAGCTTTCCGGCGGCCAGCAACAGCGGGTGTCGATCGCCCGTGCGCTGATGAATGGCGGCCATATCATCCTCGCCGACGAGCCGACCGGCGCCCTCGACAGCCACAGCGGCGCCGAGGTCATGACCCTGCTCGACGAACTCGCCGATCAGGGTCATGTGGTGATCCTCATCACCCACGACCGCGAAGTGGCGCAACGGGCCAAACGCATCATCGAAATCCGCGACGGCCTGATCATCAGCGACAGCGCCGAGTACGCGTGCGCGCCGCCTTCGGCCAATCCCGGCGCGTTGCAAGCGGTCGACCTGCGCCAGCGCCTGAGCAACGGCAGCAGCCAGACCGGCGCCTGGAAAGGTGAACTGCTCGACGCTGTACAAGCGGCGTGGCGGGTGATGTGGATCAACCGCTTTCGCACGGCGCTGACCCTGCTGGGCATCGTCATTGGCGTGGCCTCGGTGGTGGTCATGCTCGCCGTCGGCGAAGGCAGCAAGCGTCAGGTCATGGCACAAATGGGCGCGTTCGGCTCGAACATCATTTACCTCAGCGGCTCGGCGCCGAACCCGCGTACACCGGAGGGCATCATCACCCTCGACGACGTTGCCGAACTGTCCGCCCTGCCCCAGGTGGAACGGATCATGCCGGTCAACGGCTCGACCGCCGGGGTGCGCTTTGGCAATGCCGACCACAGCAGTTACGTCGGCGGCAATGACACCAACTTTCCGCAGATTTTCAACTGGCCGGTGATTCAGGGCAGTTACTTCACCCAGGCCGACGAGGACAGCGCCGCCGCTGTCGCGGTGATCGGCACCAAGGTTCGCGACAAGTTGCTCAAGGATGTCGCCGACCCGATCGGCCAATACATCCTCATCGAGAACGTGCCGTTCCAGATCCTCGGCGTGCTCGCCGAAAAAGGCGCCAGCTCCGGCGACTCCGATAGCGACAACCGCATCGCCGTGCCCTATTCGGCGGCGAGCACGCGACTGTTCGGCAGCCGCAATCCGCAATACGTGGTGATTGCCGCCAAGGACGCGCGCAAGGTCAAGGACGCCGAACAGGCCATCGAACAGGCGATGTTGCGCCGGCACCACGGCAAGAAGGATTTCGAGCTGACCAACAATGCCGCGATGATCCAGGCCGAAGCGCGCACGCAAGGCACGCTGTCGCTGATGCTGGGGGCAATTGCGGCGATTTCCCTGCTGGTCGGCGGTATCGGCGTGATGAACATCATGCTCATGACCGTACGCGAACGCACCCGCGAGATCGGTATTCGCATGGCCACCGGCGCCCGTCAGCGCGACATCCTGCGTCAGTTTCTCACTGAAGCGCTGATGCTTTCGGTGGTCGGCGGAATTGCCGGCATCGGCCTGGCGCTGCTGGTTGGCGGCGTGTTGTTGCTCAGCGGCGTGGCGATTGCCTTTCAAGGGCTGGCGGTGATCGGTGCGTTTGCCTGTGCGCTGGTCACCGGCGTCATTTTCGGCTTTATGCCGGCCCGCAAGGCTGCCCGGCTTGACCCGGTCACGGCCCTTACCAGTGAATGATCGACCTATGAAAGTGCGACTGACCTTCCTCGCCGCCAGCCTGTTGCTGGCGGCCTGCAGCAGCCCGGCGCCGCGCCTGGACAGCGGCGTGCAGCCACCGAGCGCGTGGCAGTCCGCCGACACCCCCGGCGCGCTGCAGAGCAATCGGCAATGGTGGACGCAATTCGGCAGCCCCGAGCTGGAGCGGCTGGTGGAACAGGCGCGGCTGGGCAGCTATGACCTCGCCGCCGCCGTTGCGCGGGTCAGGCAGGCCGAGACCAGCGCAACCATCGCCGACGCCCCGCTGCTGCCCGAGCTCAAGGCCGGTTTGAATGCCAACCGGCAGAAACTGATCCACGGCAAGGGCTACAGCCAATTGGATGTCAGCCCGGAGAATCGCTCGCTGGACTATTACGATGCCGAGCTCAGCGCCAGTTACGAAGTCGATTTCTGGGGCGGTAAGCGTGCCGCCCGCGACAGTGCGGTGTTCGGCGTGCAGGCCAGCGAGTTCGACCGCGCCACCGTCGAGCTGACCTTGCTCAGCGGCGTCGCCAACAGTTACACCCAGGCCCTGGCCTTGCGTGAGCAGGCGCGCATTGCCGAACTCAATCTGAAAAATGCGCAGAATGTGCTGCAGCTGGTGCAGACCCGTTTCGACGCCGGCAGCGCCACCGCGCTGGAACTGGCCCAGCAGAAAAGCCTGGTGGCCGAACAACAGCGTCGCCTGCCGCTGGTGCAACAACAGGCCCGCGAAGCACTGATCAGCCTCGCCGCCCTGCTCGGCCAACCAGTGCAAACGTTACCGTTGCCCACACAATCCTTCGCCCAATTGCACTGGCCGGACATCGCCAGCGGCGTGCCGAGCGACTTGCTCAGCCGCCGCCCGGACATTGCCAGCGCCGAGGCCAAGCTTGCGGCAGCCCAGGCTGATGTCACCGTCGCCCGCGCCGCAATGCTGCCGAAAATCACCCTGACCGCCAGCCTCGGCAGCGGCGCCGACCTTGCCGCCGACCTGCTGCGCACGACGTTCTACAACCTGTCCTCGGGGCTGACCGCGCCGATCTTCAACAACGGCCGCCTCAGCGCCGAACGCGACAAGGCCAAGGCGCGGCAGGACGAATTGCTGGAGACCTATCGCGGGGCAATCATCAACGGCTTCGCTGACGTCGAAAAAGCCCTCAGCAGCATTCGTGGCCTCGATGAACAACGGCAATGGCAAAGCGAAGAACTGAACCAGGCACAAACCGCCTTCGACATCGCCCAAAGCCGCTACCAGGCCGGCGCCGAAGACCTGCTCACCGTCCTGCAAACCCAGCGCACGCTGTATGCGGCGCAAGACCTCAACGTGCAACTGCGCCTGTCGCGGTTGCAGGCGAGCATTGCCTTGTACAAAGCGCTGGGGGGTGGCTGGGAGGTGATCTGACAGAGATGCGTCGAATGGACTGACGCCTTCGCGAGCAGGCTCGCTCCCACAAATGAAATTCGGTCTGGACAGAAATTTTCGGCACGACCAAGGCGCCCTGTGGGAGCGAGCCTGCTCGCGAAGAGGTCCTGTCAGGCACTGATGCATCTGAATGACACACCGCATTCGCGAGCAGGCTCGCTCCCACAAATGGAATTCGGTTTGGACGGAAATCTCCGCCACGAACAAGGCCCGATGTGGGAGCGAGCTTGCTCGCGAAGAGGTCCTGTCAGGCACTGATGCATCTGAATGACACCCCCGCATTCGCGAGCAGGCTCGCTCCCACAAATGGAATTCGGTTTGGACCGAAATCTCCGCCACGAACGCTTGCTCGCGAAGGGGTCCTGTCAGGCACTGATGCATCTGAATGAGACACCGCATTCGCGAGCAGGCTCGCTCCCACAAATGGAATTCGGTTTGGACCGAAATCTCCGCCACGAACGCTTGCTCGCGAAGGGGTCCTGTCAGGCACTGATGCATCTGAATGAGACACCGCATTC
>NZ_RCOC01000094.1:29027-39622 GCF_004307515.1 Pseudomonas sp. Sample_14
GAGCGAGCTTGCTCGCGAAGAGGTCCTGTCAGGCACTGATGCATCTGAATGACACACCGCATTCGCGAGCAGGCTCGCTCCCACAAATGGAATTCGGTTTGGACGGAAATCTCCGCCACGAACAAGGCCCGATGTGGGAGCGAGCTTGCTCGCGAAGAGGTCCTGTCAGGCACTGATGCATCTGAATGACACACCGTATTCGCGAGCAGGCTCGCTCCCACAAGTGGATTGCGAACTATTCAGAGAGAGTGTGTGTTTGAACCAATCTAGAGCTGTCGGCCCTTGACCTTCAGGTGCCGCGCATACCAGGGGCGCTGTGGCACTTTGCGGAACAGTTCGGTCATGTTGTCTTCGTCGCCGAAGGTGATACGCAGCGCCAGTTTCATGGTTTCCGGATCCATCTCCACGGAGCGCCCGACTTGCAGGCCGGGCACGGTGCTGCAGCCGTGGGTGTCGGGGCCGAGCCAGGGGTCGGCGATTTCCACCCAGCGCCCCGGTGCAAACCATGGCACGCCGTTGACTTCCAGACGGCTCACTTCGCCCGGATGAAAACGTTCATGGGCGCGGAACCAGTCTTCCAGGCGATCATCGATCCAGCCGTGGAAACGCCAGAACACCGGGTTCACATGGGAGGAAAACGGATCACCGAGAAAGTCGTTTTCCGGCGCATACCAGCGCGCAGCGAAGTCCGCCTGATCACGCGCCATCGGCACCGGAATGTCGTTGGACGGATCCCGTGCCACCGAAGCCCAGCGCATGTGCAGCCAGTCGTGCAGGCCCAGTTCGACTTCCGAACCGAACTGGCCAAGGGTCAATTTCGACAAGTAACGCGGGTCGCGGTACTGCGATTCCCAGACCAGGAAATTGCTCTGGAAAGTCTCCGCCGCTTTGATGTCGCTGACCCATTTGGTGTACTCGTCATCACCTTCGGCCAGCCAGGTCGGCGGCAGTGAGTTCCCGTCGTGGTTGTCGAAGTAACGGGCGAAACCCTGCCGGTCACGTTCCAGCTCAGGCTGCGGCTGCGGGAACGCCGGCCAGGAAGGCAAATCCTGCATCGAACGGGCGATGCCGAGCATGTGCCGATGCATAAAGAAAAAATCCACGCCCGAGCCATTGCGATCCTTGCTTGGCCCACGGGCGTCGCGCTCCTTGTCACGCGGCCCGGGCTGCCAGCCGATGCCGCGCAGCGCTTCGCGTTTTTTCTCCGAGAGCTTGTGCCACTTGTCGCGGGTGGCGTGCCAGAGCTGGTGGAACAGGCGATGCTCGGGCGCCACCAGCCAGGCCAACAGTTGCGGATTGAGCCCAGTGCGTTCACGGGCCTCGGGAAAACGCCGCTTGATGGCGATGAACTGATTGTCCAGCTCGGGCAACGCCAACGGCCGGTCCAGACGCAGCACTTGCCCGGTGAACGTGGCGCTGCCGGCATTGCCGAACGCTGCCCAGACTTCATCCAGTTTGACTTTTAATTCATACACCGGTGGCGCAAGTGGCGCATCGGTGCGCAGCAGGCGCCAATACATCTCGGCGCCGTTGCCCGGTGCCAGATCGCCAATGACTTGATAGCGCACAGGCCCTTCGGCACGCAGATTGGTGCCGGTGTCGAGATAGCCGCGCAAGCCGCGCCCACGATGGGCGATGTCGAGAAACAGCTCCAGACCTTGCGCAGGCAGACCATCAAGCCCCGCCGCCGCACCGGTAAAGCGAATGTCCCAGACCCCACGCAAATTGTCCGCCAGCTGTTGCCCGGCGGTGTCCGCCAGATCGACCGTGGCCTCGCCCGGGGTGATCGGAAACTCCTCGCGAGTCAGTTCACGATGTGCATAAAAAGCGGCAGGCAGCGCGGCGCCCGTGAGTGCCATGCCCGCCATGAACCAGCGTCGAGAGATCGTCATTGCCCTACCTGTGTCAGCCATGAAGCAGGCTTTATCCAAGCTAGAACGTTTGCTCATCGCTGAAATTTACGCCGCCGACAAAACATCATCCGCGCCGCTGCCGGGCATTTGTAACGCACACCTAAATTAGCCGTGCAGCTACTCGTTCTTCCCAGATAGCAAAGGCCCCTGCGCCTGTACCTCGACGGCGAACCTGAATGAGATGGCAATGACAAAACCGCGTTGGAAAAAGGCTCTATTCATCGGCCTGCCGCTGGCCCTGGCGATCAGTGCCGGCGCAGGATTTCTGGCCTGGGATTACTGGAACAACCCCGGCTACCCGGTGAAGGTGATGAAACAGGCGACTGAGTTGCAGGATCGCCTGCTGTCGTTCGACAGCCACATCACCGTGCCGCTGAGTTTCGGCAGCCACGACCACGAAGCCGACAAGGATGGCTCGGGCCAGTTCGACCTCATCAAGGCCAATCGTGGGCGCTTGTCCGGCGCAGCATTGACGGTGTTCGGCTGGCCGGAAATGTGGAACGGCCCGAACGCGCCGCACCGTCCGACCGCGGGTTTTGTCGAAGAAGCGCGCAATCAGCAGGAGGTGCGTTACAAGATCATTTCCGGGATTGTCCGCGACTTCCCCAATCAGGCCGGCATCGCCTACACGCCAGATGATTTCCGCCGTCTGCACGGCGAAGGCAAGTTTGCGATTTTCATCAGCATGCTCAACGCCTATCCACTGGGCAATGACCTGAGCAAGCTCGACCTGTGGGCCGGGCGCGGTATGCGCATGTTCGGTTTCAGTTACATCGGCAACAACAGCTGGGCCGACTCGTCGCGGCCGCTACCGTTTTTCAATGATTCGCCCGATGCCCTCAATGGTCTGTCGGATATCGGCAAACAAGCGGTGCAGCGCTTGAACGATCTGGGCGTGATCATCGACGTGTCGCAGATGTCGACCAAGGCCCTCGAGCAAGTCGCCGAACTGAGCCGCACACCGCTGGTGGCCTCGCACTCGGCGCCAAGGGCGGCAGTGGATATCCCGCGCAACCTCAGCGATAAAGAGCTGCAACTGATCAAGAACAGTGGCGGCGTGGTGCAGGTCGTCGCCTTCTCGCAGTACCTGAAACCGCTGACCCAGGGCACGCAGGACAAACTCAATGGGTTGCGTGCGCGCTTCGATCTGCCGCCACTGCCCAACCTCGCCATGGCGCTGATGCCGGGCGATCCGATCATCACCGCCTGGTCGGAACAGAAGCTCGGCCAGTACGCCAGCGGCCTCTACGCGATCCTCGAAGAAGAACCGAAAGCCACCCTCAAGGACTTCGGCGACGCCATCGATTACACGGTGCGCAAGATCGGTATCGACCACGTCGGCATTGCTTCGGATTTCAACGATGGCGGCGGCATCAAGGGCTGGGAAAACGTCGGCGAGATCCGCAACGTCACCGCCGAACTGCTGCAGCGCGGTTACTCCGAAGCGGACATCGCCAAGCTCTGGGGCGGCAACTTCATGCGCGTCTGGGATCAGGTGCAAAAAGCCGCGAAACCGGCGCTGGCGTCACGCCAGGAGGTGGCTCGACCATGACTGATCGTCGCACTTTCCTCAAGCAGGCCGGCCTGCTCGCCGCCGCCCTGCCCCTGGGCGCCAGCCTGAGTGCATCGGCGGCCATCGCTGCCGCGCCGACTGCGTCGCGGGACAAATGGGCGCAGTTGCGTCAGTTGTTCGATCAGGATCCCCAAGCCATCCACTTCGCCAATTTCCTCGTCACCTCGCATCCGAAACCGGTGCGCGAAGCGATCGAACGCCATCGCGCGGCGCTGGATGTGAATCCGGGTCTGGCGATGGATTGGGATCTGGGCGTCACCGAGAAGCGCGAAGAAAACGTGCGCCACTGGGCCGGCCAGTATCTGCAAGCCAAACCGGCGCAGATCGCGCTGACCGGCAGCACCACCGAAGGCCTGGCGATGATCTATGGCAGTGTGCAGGTGCGCGCGGATCAGGAAATTCTCACCACGGTTCACGAGCACTACTCGACGCGCAACATTCTCGATTTCCGCAGCCGGCGTGACGGCACGCGCGTGCGCAAACTCACCCTGTTCGAAAACCCGCAGAGCATTTCTCTGGATCAGGTGCTCGACACGATCAATCGCAATATCCGCCCCGAGACCCGCGTGCTGGGCATGACCTGGGTGCATTCGGGCAGCGGCGTGAAGCTGCCGATCAGCGAGATTTCGCGGCTGGTCGATGAGCATAACCGTCAGCGCGACGACCAGGATCGGCTGATCTACGTGGTTGATGGTGTGCACGGTTTTGGCGTCGACGACCTGAGTTTCCCGCAGATGAACTGCGACTTTTTCATCGCCGGCACGCACAAGTGGATGTTCGGCCCGCGCGGCACCGGCATCGTCTGCAGCCGCACCGAAGAACTGAAATACGTCAGCCCCAGCGTGCCGACCTTCTCCGAGGCCACGGCCTTCTCGACCATCATGACCCCGGGCGGCTACCACGCCTTCGAGCATCGCTGGGCGCTGGACGAAGCCTTCAAGTTGCACCTGCAACTGGGCAAAGCCGAGGTGCAGAAGCGCATTCATCAGCTCAACAGTTACCTCAAGCAACGCCTGCAAGAGCACCGCAACATCGAGTTGGTGACCCCGCTCGACTCGCAGTTCTCCGCCGGTTTCACCTTCTTCCGGATCAAGGGCCAGGACAGCGATGAAGTGGCCGCCTGGCTGATGCAAAACCGGGTGATCTGCGACGCGGTCAGCCGCGACGTCGGGCCGGTGATTCGCACCGCACCGGGCTTGCTCAACAACGAAGCCGAAGTGGATCGCTTCATGGACATCCTCGGCACCAAGCTGCGTGCCTGACCCTCGACTGCCGTTTTCCTTTCAAAGAGACGACCCATGAAAAAGCCTCACGCGTCACTCCTCTCCAAAGCCCTGCCCGCACTGGCGCTGAGCGCCCTCTGCGGCGCACTGATGCCCGGCACCGCGCAGGCGGCTACCGCGCCCGCTGCGGGCAAAGTGTTCAAGGACTGCAAGGACTGCCCGGAAATGGTCGTGCTGCCGACCGGCAGCTACACCATGGGCACACCGGACGATGAAGTCGGCCGCCAACCCGACGAAGGCCCGCTGCACACCGTGACGTTCAGCAAACCGTTCGCTATCAGCCGCTCGCAGGTGCTGGTGGGCGAATGGGACGCCTATGTGCGCGAGACCGGCAACATACCTTACGACTTCGATGACCGCCCCGGCCGCCGCTGCACCGCCGGCAAACCGGAATTCAAACAGACGCCCCGCGATCCGGCGGTGTGCATGAACGTCGCCGAAGCCCAGGGCTACATCGACTGGCTGTCGAAAAAGACCGGCCACGCCTATCGCCTGCAAAGCGAATCGATCCGCGAATACGCCGCCCGTGGCGGCAGCACCGGGCCTTTCCCCTTCCCGTTCGATGAGGGCAAGGATTACCAAATTTCCAAGCACGCCAACACCTACGGCGCGGCCGACGGCTACAACTTCACCTCGCCGGCCGGCACCTTCCCGGCCAATGCGTTTGGCGTGTTCGACGCCCACGGCAACGTCTACGAATGGACCGCCGACTGCTACCACCCGGACTACTCCGGCGTGCCCGCCGACGGTCGCCCATGGACCCAGGAAAACTGCGAACGCCAGGTCATGCGCGGCAACGACTGGGGCGAAGCGCCGATCTTCTCGCGCTCGGGCAACCGCAACAGCAGCTGGCCGACCAGCAAGGGCGACTGGCTGGGCTTTCGCGTAGTACGCGACCTCTGACACCACTGCCCTCGACGAGCGCAGCCACGCCTGCGCTCGGTTAAAGAAACTCCGCGACCATTCGTTTTCCTTAAGTACCGGCACTCCCTCCGCATCGAAGCAGGAATCCTCCATGACCAAGCCTACGCGTGGGGCGATCAACGAATTGTTCGCCCTGCTCAAGCCCTTCCGCCTGATCGTCTCGGCGTCCATCGTGCTCGGCATGCTCGGCGGCCTGAGCGTCACCGTGCTGCTGGCGACCATCAACAACGCCCTGCATTCCGATGACGGCCTGACCCGCACGGTGGTGATGATCTTCGCCGGCCTCTGTGCCCTGGCCCTGCTGACCACGATCCTGTCGGACATCGGCACCAACTACGTCGGCCAGCACATCATCGCCAAACTGCGCAAAGAGCTGGGGGAGAAAGTCCTGTCGGCGCCGATCGACCAGATCGAACGCTATCGCAGCCATCGCCTGATTCCGGTGCTGACCCACGACGTCGATACCATCAGCGACTTCGCCTTCGCCTTCGCGCCCCTGGCGATCTCCATGACCGTGACCCTTGGTTGTCTCGGCTATCTGGCCATGCTGTCGTGGCCGATGTTCCTGATGATGCTGGTGGCCATCGCCATCGGCACCACCATCCAGGCCATCGCCCGGGCCAAAGGCATGCGCGGTTTCTACGCCGCCCGCGATTCCGAAGACGAACTGCAGAAGCACTACAACGCAATTGCCGAAGGCGCCAAGGAACTGCGCATTCACCGCCCGCGTCGCCAGCGCATGTTCGTCGCCGGCATTCAGAAAACCGCCGAGAAAATCTGCGACACCCAGATCAGATCGATCAACACCTTCGTCATCGCCAAGTCGTTTGGCTCGATGCTGTTCTTCGTGGTCATCGGCATGGCCCTGGCCCTGCAATCGCTGTGGCCGAGTGCCGACAAAGCGGTGATGAGCGGTTTCGTTCTGGTGCTGCTGTACATGAAGGGGCCGCTGGAACACCTGATCAGCACCCTGCCGATCATCAGTCGCGCACAGATTGCCTTCCGTCGCATTGCCGAACTGAGCGAACAGTTCTCTTCACCGGAACCGCACCTGTTGCTGCAGGATCAGGGCAGCAAGCCGGCCGCCGTCAACAGCCTGGAACTGCGCAACGTGCGCTACGCCTTCCCGCCCGTCGAAGGCAGCGAACCGTTCCGCCTCGGCCCGGTGAACCTTCGTATCGAACAGGGCGACATCGTGTTCATCGTCGGTGAGAACGGCTGCGGCAAAACCACGCTGATCAAACTGTTGCTGGGGCTGTATGCGCCGACCGAGGGCGAAATTCGCGTTAACGACAAGCCGATCACTGCGGTCAACCGCGACGATTACCGGCAGAACTTCACCACGATCTTCGCCGACTACTACCTGTTCGATGATCTGGTTCAAGGCGATCGTGAAGTGCCGCAGGATGCCACCCGCTACCTCGAACGTCTGGAGATCGCGCACAAGGTCAGCGTGCGTGACGGCGCCTTCAGCACCACCGACCTGTCCACCGGTCAGCGCAAACGCCTGGCACTGGTCAACGCCTGGCTCGAAGAGCGCCCGGTGCTGGTGTTCGATGAATGGGCGGCGGATCAGGACCCGACCTTCCGGCGGATTTTCTATACCGAGCTGCTGCCCGACCTCAAGCGCCTGGGCAAAACCATCATCGTGATTTCCCACGACGACCGTTACTTCGACGTCGCCGACCAACTGGTGCGCATGGAGGCCGGCAAGGTCAGAAGCGAACTGCAAACCGCTTGATCGAGGCAGCCGCGACCGGGCCGGAGAAAAAACTTTTCCGGTTTGCCGCGGCTTCCTCGTCTTAATGAGATGAATAAGAACCATTAACAACTATACCTGCCAAGGTCTTAACCTCATGTCCGCATCCCGTTTCATGCTTCGCCCTCTGACTCGAGCCCTGCTGATGCACGGCGCGACCCGCACACGCCTGGCCGGTAGCGGCCTGGGTCTGGCACTGACCCTCGCGGCAGCGCCGTATGTCCAGGCCCAGGAATGGACCCTGAACATCCCGGCCCAACCGCTGGCCCAGGCCCTGCAAACCCTCGGTCAGCAGACCAGCCTGCAAATCGTCTACAGCCCGGAAAGCCTGCAAGGCCTGCGCTCCAGCGCCCTCAACGGCCGCTACCAGGATGACGAGTCGCTGAAAGCCATGCTCAGCGGCACCGGCATTCGCTATCAGCGTGACGGCAACACCGTCACCGTGCTCGGCCCGGCCACCGGCGGCAGTGCGATGGAACTGGCGCCGACCAACGTCAACGCCAACCGCCTCGGCGCCACCACCGAAGGCAGCAACTCCTACACCACCGGCGGCGTGACCATCGGCAAAGGCGTGCACTCGCTGAAGGAAACGCCGCAGTCGGTCACGGTGATGACCCGCAAGATGCTCGACGACCAGAACCTCAACACCATCGAACAGGTGATGGAGAAGACCCCGGGCATCACCGTCTACGACTCGCCAATGGGCGGCAAATATTTCTACTCGCGCGGTTTCCGCATGACCGGCCAGTACCAGTACGACGGCGTGCCGCTGGACATCGGCAGCAGCTACGTGCAGGCGGACAGCTTCAACAGCGACATGGCCATCTATGACCGCGTGGAAATCCTTCGCGGCGCGGCCGGCATGATGAAGGGCGCGGGCGGCACCGCCGGCGGCGTCAACTTCGTGCGCAAGCGCGGCCAGGACACCCCGCACACACAGCTGTCGCTGTCGGCCGGGACCTGGGACAACTATCGCGGCCAGGTCGACACCGGCGGCCCGCTGAACGACGCCGGCACTGTCCGTGGCCGCGCCGTGGTGACCCAGCAGACCCGTAAGTATTTCTACGACGTGGCTGAACGCCGTGATCAGATCTACTACGGCGCCCTGGACTTCGACCTCAGCCCCGACACCACCCTCGGTCTGGGCATGGCCTATGAAGACGTCGACGCCACCCCGTGCTGGGGCGGCCTGCCGCGCTACGCCGACGGCTCCGACCTGCACCTGAAACGCTCCACCTGCCTGAACACCTCGTGGAACAACCAGCGCAGCAAACGCGCCACCTACTTCGCCGACGTCAAACACCAGTTCAACGATGACTGGTCGCTGAAAGTCGCCGGTGTCTACTCGCGCAACACTCAGGACATGGAATATTCCTTCCCGAGCGGCACAGTGCCGTTGGGCGCCACAGCCACCAATACGCTGATGCTCGGCAGTACCTATGACTACGATCAGCGCGACTACGGTTTCGATGCTTACGTCGACGGCAAATTCGACGCCTTCGGCCAGCAGCACGAACTGATCGTCGGCGCCAACGCCAGCCGTTCGCACAAGGACGACTTCTACGCAGTGGCGGCATTGCCACAGCGTCAGAACGTGTTCAACCCGAACCACAACATCCCGCAGCCGGATGAAAGCTACTACCTGGCCAACGCCTCCCGTGGCGGCCCGGTGGACATGCACATCAAGCAATACGGCGCTTACTCGATCGCCCGCCTGAAACTCGCCGACCCGATGACCCTGGTACTCGGCAGCCGGGTCAGCTGGTACAAATCCGACACCGATTCGGTGCAGTACTTCCGCGGCGAAGGCACCGAGGTCAACACCCAGTCCACCGAAACCGGCCAGGTCACGCCATTCGCCGGCCTGCTCTACGACCTCAACGACAACCTGACCGCCTACGCCAGCTACACCGACATCTTCACCCCGCAAGGCTCCTACAAAACCATCGACGGCAGCACGCTCAAGCCGCTGATTGGCCAGAGCTACGAATTGGGGATCAAGGGTGAGTGGTACGACGGTCGCTTGAACACCACGTTCAACCTGTTCCGCACCATCCAGAAAGACGCGGCCCAGGATGACCTGCGGTGCGAAGACAGCTCCTGCCAGATCAACTCGGGCAAGGTCCGCGCCCAGGGCTTTGAAGCTGAAGTCAGCGGTGAAGTGATCGACCGCCTGCAATTGCTGGCCGGTTATACCTACACCCAGACCAAAGTACTGGAAGACGCCGATGCTACTCAGGATGGCGCGGTCTACAACTCCTACGTGCCGCGTCACCTGTTGCGCGTCTGGGGCGATTACGCCCTGAGCGGACCGCTGGATCGTGTGACGATTGGTGCGGGTGTCAATGCACAGACGGGCACCTACCGCGTTTCGCCTCTGGGCGGGGACAATGTCGATGGCGCGGGTTATGCGGTCTGGAACGGTCGCATCGGTTATCGGATCGATGACACCTGGTCGGTGGCGTTGAACGGCAATAACCTGTTCGACAAGCGTTATTACGCGACCATTGGTACCGAGGGGTTCGGTAACTTCTACGGGGATCCGCGCAATTTTGTGATGTCGGTGAAGGCTGATTTCTGATTTTTTGATTTGAGCTGTGAGAGAGCCCCGCATTGTGAGATGTGGGGCTTTTTTGTTTTTTGGGATTGGGGGCATATCCGTTGTTGCGGGTGCTGCCGCTGGCGGTTTCGCTCTTACAGCGAGTCACCTTTTCCAAACGCCGGAGTGCCGGCCCGGCGAAAAGGTAACCCAAAAGGCTTTGCCCCGGCGTACGGCCCGCTCGCTAAAGCTCGGAGTACCTTCGTTACGGGACCGATCCGGGCGCAGCCTGCCGAAGGGGCAAGAGATCAAGAGCCAGAGCAAAAGCCCCTCACCCTAGCCCTCTCCCGGAGGGAGAGGGGACTGACCGAGGTGTTCAGGCGAAATACGCCGACTTGCGATATCGAGTCGAATGCAGATTCTGAAAAGCCCGCAAATCGGCTCCCTCTCCCTCGGGAGAGGGCTGGGCGGGCGGCGTTCCGATGAGGGGCGAATCCAACACAGATCCAAAGCAGACCACACGCTTTTCACCACTCAACAATGAGCGTTAGCTCGAGTGCTTTTGATCTTGATCCACCGGCGACGTCGGAAGGCTGAGTGGAGG
>NZ_RCOC01000017.1:0-35060 GCF_004307515.1 Pseudomonas sp. Sample_14
GCAAACGTAACAAGCGTTCCCACGTGGTGGCCAACAAGGTCGACAACATCGACCCGGAAATGGCCCGCGCCGAATTCGCCCCGCTGGGCATGGGCCACGCGATCCCGATCGCCGGCGCCCACGGCCGTGGCATCACGCAATTGCTGGAAGCCGCTCTGAGCGAATTCCCGCGTGATGATGACGAGCCGGCTGAAGGCGAAGAGGAAGAAGTCGTTGCCGAAGGCGAGGAAGCCAAGCGCATCCCTGGCCCGAGCGAGAAAGACGGGATCAAGATCGCCATCATCGGTCGTCCGAACGTCGGCAAGTCGACCCTGGTCAACCGCATGCTCGGTGAAGACCGCGTCATCGTGTATGACCAGCCGGGCACCACCCGCGACAGCATCTACATTCCGTTCGAGCGCAATGAAGAGAAGTACACGCTGATCGACACCGCCGGTGTGCGCAAGCGCGGCAAGATCCACGAAGAAGTCGAAAAATTCTCCGTGGTCAAAACCCTGCAGGCGATCAAAGACGCCAACGTGGTGATCTTCGTGATGGACGCCCGCGAGGGTGTGGTCGATCACGACTTGAACCTGCTGGGCTTCGCGATCGAATCCGGTCGTGCGCTGGTCATCGCGATCAACAAGTGGGACGGCATGACGCCGAGCGAGCGCGACTTCGTCAAAGTCGAGCTGCAACGCCGGCTGTTCTTCGTCGACTACGCCGACATTCACTTCATCTCGGCGTTGCACGGCACGGGCGTGGGCAACCTCTACGCCTCGGTGCAGAACTCGTTCAAGTCCGCGGTGACCCGCTGGCCGACCAACCGTCTCACCCAGATTCTGGAAGATGCGGTGGGCGAGCACGCGCCGCCAATGGTCAACAACCGCCGGATCAAGCTGCGTTACGCTCACCTCGGTGGTGCGAACCCGCCGATCATCGTGATCCACGGTAACCAGATCGAGAAAGTGCCGAAGTCGTACGTGCGCTATCTGGAAAACACTTACCGTCGTGTGCTCAAGCTGGTCGGTACGCCGATCCGCATCGAGTTCAAGGGCGGCGAGAACCCGTACGAAGGCAACAAGAACACGCTGACCGACCGCCAGGTCAACAAGAAGCGTCGCTTGATGTCGCACAACAAGAAAGCCAGCAAGAAGCGCCGCGACAAGAAGTGATCCGAGGCCCTGCACAATTTTGTGTGGGGCTTTTGTGGCGAGGGGATTTATCCCCGATGGGCTGCGCAGCAGCCCCAAAACCTGTGTCCGCGGTGTATCAGTCAAACCGCATTCAACGGGTTTGCGACTGCTTCGCAGCCGGAACGGGGATAAATCCCCTCGCCACAGGATTGGGTTTGTTCAATGAGAGAAGGGCGCCGTTTGGCGCCCTTTTTTTATGGGCGCCGGATGGGCTATCCTCGGGCTCTCCCGCGCCGTCGTCAGAGCCGGGTGTTGAGCAGAGAACCCCCGATGATCACCAGCAAGCTGCCGAATGTCGGCATCACTATTTTCACGCAGATGTCTCAGCTCGCGGCGCAGACCGGCGCGATCAACCTGTCCCAGGGTTTCCCGGATTTCGACGGCCCGCAGTCGTTGCGTGATGCGGTCGGGCGGCATATCGCCAGTGGCCATAACCAGTATTCGCCGATGACCGGTTTGCCGGCATTGCGTCAGCAGATCGCGGCCAAGATCGCCCGCAGCTACGGCGTGACTGTCGATGCCGATCATGAAGTGACGGTAACACCCGGCGCGACCCAGGCGATCTTCTGCGCGATTCAGGCCGTTATCCACAGCGGCGATGAAGTCATTGTCTTCGATCCGTGCTACGACAGCTACGCACCGGCAACGGAGCTGGCGGGTGGTCGTTGCGTGCATGTACAACTGAATCCGGACGATTTCTCCATCGATTTCGATCAACTCGCTGCGGCCCTGAGCCCGCGGACGAAAATGATCGTCATCAACACCCCGCACAACCCCAGCGGCGCATTGATCAGCCGCGCCGAGCTCGATCAACTGGCGGCGTTGATCCGTGATCGCGACATCTATCTGATCAGCGACGAAGTCTACGAACACCTGGTTTTTGACGGCGTGCCGCATGTCAGCGTGCTGGCCCATGAAGAGCTGTACCAGCGCGCGTTCGTGGTCAGTTCGTTCGGCAAGACGTACCACGTCACCGGCTGGAAAACCGGCTACGTCGTCGCCCCGCCAGCGCTGACAGCCGAATTGCGCAAGGTGCATCAGTACGTCAGTTTCTGTGGCGTCACGCCGCTGCAATATGCGCTGGCCGATTACATGGCCGAGCACCCGGAGCACGTTGAAGAGCTGCCGGGTTTCTATCAGGCCAAGCGCGATCTGTTCTGCGATCTGCTCGCGCCGTCGCGCTTCAGTTTTACCCGGGTCACTGGCACCTATTTCCAATTGGTCGATTATTCGCAGATCCGTCCTGATCTGAACGATGTCGAGATGGCCATGTGGATGACTCGCGAGCACGGTGTCGCGAGCATTCCGGTGTCGGTGTTCTACCAGCATCCACCGCAAGGCCAGCGCCTGATACGCCTGTGCTTTGCCAAACGCGAGGAGACGCTGCGTGAAGCGGCGGCGAAACTATGCGTGATCTGAGTGCATTGCCAGACCTGACTCTGGCGTTGATCCAGACCAGCCTGGCGTGGCACGACCGCCAGGCCAACCTCGAGCATTTCGAGCTGCTGCTGGAACAGGCCCGTGGCGCCGATCTGATCATCCTGCCGGAGATGTTCACCACCGGATTCTCGATGGAATCGGAAACCCTCGCCGAAGCCGAAAACGGCCCGACCAGCAAATGGCTGCGGACGCAGGCGGCCAAGTTCGATGCGGTCATCACTGGCAGCGTGATCATTCAGGCGGCTGACGGCAGCCATCGCAACCGCTTGCTCTGGGCGCGGCCGGACGGCGAAGTGCTGCATTACGACAAGCGTCACCTGTTCCGCATGGCCGGCGAGCACAACCATTACACGCCCGGCGAGCGGCAGGTGCAGTTCGAGCTCAAGGGTTGGCGGATTCGTCCGCTGATCTGCTACGACCTGCGCTTCCCGGTGTGGAGCCGCGACGCGCAGGACACCGATCTGCTGCTGTACACCGCCAACTGGCCGGGCGCACGGCGTCTGCACTGGAACCGCCTGCTGCCGGCACGAGCGATTGAAAATCTCTGCTACGTGGCAGCGGTAAATCGGGTGGGCAGCGATGGCAAAGGCTTCGCCTATACCGGCGACAGTCAGGTGCTGGATTTCCAGGGCGAGACGTTGCTGGCGGCGGGGGAGGCGGATGGTGTGTTCAAGGTGATTCTGGAAGCGGCGCCGTTGGCGGCGTATCGCGAGCGCTTTCCGGCGAATCTGGATGCCGACACGTTTGAGTTCACCTGAGGCAGCCGATCGTTCCCACGCTCTGCGTGGGAATGCAGCCCGTGACGCTCCGCGTCACTGGACGCGGAGCGTCCCTTGAGGCATTCCCACGCGGAGCATGGGAACGATCGCATCCTTTGATCTACAAAAAAAGGCCCCGAAGCTTGCACTCCGGGGCCTTTCGCATTTCAGCGGTCGATTACGCTGCTTTTGCCTCTGGCTGGCTCAGCGAGCGGTTCAGTGCGCTGAACAATGCCTTGAAGCTGGCGGTGGTGATGTTTTCATCGATACCCACGCCGTGCACCGCACGTTCACCGTTCACCCGCAGTTCGATGTAGGCCGCTGCTTTGGCATTGGTGCCCGCGCCGATCGCGTGTTCGTTGTAGTCCATGATTTCCACCGGAATCGGCAGGCCGGCGACCAGTGCTTCCAGAGCGCCGTTGCCCTTGCCGCGCCAGTGCAGGTTGGTTTCGCCCTGACCTTTGCTGGCTACTTCGACTTCGACGGCGCTGTTGCCGTTCTCTTCCTGCAAACGATGGCTGACCAGCGCGTAAGGAGTGTTGGCCTGCAGGTATTCGCTGATCAACAGCGAGTGAATCTGCTTGGCCGTCATCTCCAGGCCCAGGCGATCGGTCTCACGCTGCACCACCTGGCTGAACTCGATCTGCATGCGGCGTGGCAGGCTGATGCCGTATTCCTGCTCCAGCAAGTAAGCGATGCCGCCCTTGCCCGACTGGCTGTTGACGCGGATCACCGCCTCGTAGCTGCGACCGATGTCGGCCGGGTCGATCGGCAGGTACGGCACTTCCCACAGGGTGTCCGGTTTCTGCTGGGCGAAGCCCTTGCGGATCGCATCCTGGTGCGAGCCGGAGAATGCGGTGTGCACCAGGTCGCCAACGTACGGATGACGCGGATGCACCTGGATCTGGTTGCACTCTTCGACGACCTTGCGCACGCCGTCGATGTCGGAGAAGTCCAGCTCAGGGTCGACGCCCTGGGTGTACATGTTCAGCGCGACGGTGACGAGGTCGACGTTACCGGTGCGTTCGCCGTTGCCGAACAGGCAGCCTTCGACGCGATCGGCGCCGGCCATCAGGCCCAGCTCGGTGGCCGCGACGCCAGTGCCACGGTCGTTATGGGTGTGCAGACTGATGATCACGCTGTCGCGACGGTTGATGTTGCGACCGAACCACTCGATCTGGTCGGCGTAAACGTTCGGCGTTGCGCATTCAACCGTGGCCGGCAGGTTGAGGATCATCTTGTGCTCAGGCGTCGGGTTCCACACCTCGATCACGGCGTCGCAGACTTCCTTGGCGAATTCCAGCTCGGTAGCGCTGAAGGTTTCCGGCGAGTATTCGAAGGTCCACTCGGTTTCCGGCTGCATGGCTGCGTATTTGACGAACAGCTTGGCAGCGTTGACCGCGATGGCCTTGATGCCGTCCTTGTCCTGGTTGAAGACGATGCGACGGAAAGAAGGCGAGGTGGCGTTGTACAGGTGAACGATGGCTTTCTTCGCCCCGCGCAGCGATTCGAAAGTGCGCTCGATCAGGTCTTCACGGCCCTGGGTCAGTACCTGAATGGTGGTGTCGTCCGGGATGTGGCCTTCTTCGATCAGGGTACGCACGAAGTCGAAGTCGGTTTGCGACGCGGCGGGGAACGACGCTTCGATTTCCTTCACACCGACCTGCACCAGGGTTTTCCAGAAGCGCAGCTTCTTCGCCGCGTCCATTGGCTCGATCAGCGACTGGTTGCCGTCACGCAGGTCGGAGCTGCACCAGATCGGCGCGGCGTCGATGGTCTTCGACGGCCAGGTGCGATCCGGCAGGTTGATGACGGGAAACGCGCGGTATTTCGAAGACGGGTCTTTGAGCATGCTCATCGGGAAATTCCTTGTTGTCTGGGCCGAAAAGAGGCGGCCTGCCGGTTGAACGAATGTTCTTGGAAAAGCGTGGGACGAGGCGCAGCGATTCAGCCTGGCAGTCGTGCGCTGACGAGGCACAGGCTGCGGTGCTGGCGAAGCTGAATGAGGGTGTGAGAGGTTTTCATGGCCTCAACCCTAACCGCGAGGGGAAAGGATGGCAAGCAGTCGGAAAAAATTGAGAGGAATACCCGGAAAGCGGGATTTTGCAGGAATTTATTGCGCTCAAGGCGGTGGAAGTTGTTGATGTTTGCGTAAGGCTAGATTGGGGCGCAATTGAGTTTTTGGAGATTCATTGAGTATGGCGGTGTTTTATAGGCGGCCTTCGCGAGCAGGCTCGCTCCCACACTGGATCTTATTCACAACAAAGATCCCCTGTGGGAGCGAGCCTGCTCGCGAAGAGGCCGGTCGCCTCAACACATATTCAAGGTTGGAAGGCACCAATGAAAATCGCCGGATCCACCCGCGCGTCATTCAGGCTGACGTTCCAGTGCATATGCGGCCCGGTTGCCCGGCCAGTCGCGCCGACTTTGCCGACCACTGCGCCACGGGCCAGTTGCTGGCCGTTCTTCACGTCGATCTTCGACATATGGCAGAACATGCTGATAAAGCCTTGGCCGTGGTCAACAAACACCGTGTTGCCGTTGAAGAAGTAATTGCCGATCAGAATCACCTTGCCCGCCGCCGGGGTCTTGATGGGCGTGCCAGCTGGCACTGCGAAATCGAGGCCGGCGTGAGGATTGCGCTCTTCGCCGTTGAAGAAACGACGCACACCGAACTTGCTCGACAGCGGCCCGTTGACCGGTTTGTCCAGCAGCAGATTGCTCGGCGTGTTCGGGCTGAAACTGCGGTAAGCCGCGATCTGTTCCGCCAGTTCGCCTTCAATGCGCTTGAGATTGTCGGCGTTCGGATTGACCTGCTGTTTGTTCTTCAGGGTGATGTGCTGTTCCGGATATTTCTTGCTGCCCACGGTGAAGGGCAGATTGCGCCCGCCACTGCTGATCTGCTGCGCGCCGGGCTTGACCGTCAGCGGCACGCCGACGATCGCCAGCCAGTTGTTCTGCTCCTTGACCACCAGCACCGGTTTGCCCAGATAAGTGGCTTTCGGCGCCTGCGCGGCAGTGCCCAGATCCACCACGGCGACGCCGCCCGGCACCGGTTTGTTCAGCATCCGGGTGATGTAACTGTCGGCGTGGGCGTTGAAGGTCAGGCAGAGCAACAGCAGCGGAGCGAGAAAGCGCGGCATGGATCAGTCCAGTAAAGAGAGGGTGACGGGCGTCAGGTGATTGTCCTCGACGCGCACTTGCAGTTCGCCTTCGCCGAGTTTGGCTTTCAGGCGCTGGCCGGTGTGGGTCTGCGCAGAATTGCGGATCGCGTGGCCACGCTCGTCGAGCAGAATGCTGTAGCCACGGCCGAGAGTCGCCAACGGGCTGACCACGTGCAGGGTCTGCATCTGACTGTGCAATTGCTGCCGACGCTGTTTCAGAGCATCGCGCATGGCCCGGGGCAAACGTTCGGCGAGGCTGTCGAGGCGCTGGCGGAGCATGGCCAGTTGGCGCCCCGGATGTTGCCCGGCGAGACGGGTTTCCAGACGGATCAGGCGTTCTCGACGCGTATTGAGGCTGCGCTCGAATGCGCGGCGCATGCGCATGTCCAGATCGTCCAGACGCTGCGCCTGCTGGCGCAGACGTTCGCCGGGATGGCGCAACCGTCGCGCCATGCCTTCCAGACGCAGGCGATCACGCATCAAGCGGTCACGCATGCGCATCACCAGACGGCGGTGCAGGCTCTCGACCTGACGAATCAGATGGCTGGAATCCGGGGCGAGCAGTTCGGCGGCGGCCGAGGGCGTGGGGGCGCGGACGTCGGCGACAAAATCGCTGATCGAAACATCGGTTTCATGGCCGACGGCGCTGACGATCGGTGTGACACAGGCATCGACCGCGCGCGCCACCGCTTCCTCGTTGAAGCACCAGAGGTCCTCCAGCGAGCCGCCGCCACGGGCGAGGATCAGCGCGTCAAAGCCACGGGCATCGGCCATTTTCAGCGCGCGGACGATTTGCGCGGTGGCCTCGCGGCCCTGCACGGCGGTCGGAATCAGGGTCAGTTGCACCTGCGGCGCACGGCGGCGGAACACGCTTATGATGTCGCGGATCACCGCGCCGGTCGGCGAGCTGATGATGCCGATGCGCTGCGGATGCGCGGGCAGCGGCACTTTGCGTTCGGCACTGAACAGGCCTTCGGCGCTGAGCTTTTCCTTCAGTGCATCGAAGGCCAGACGCAGCGCGCCGTCACCGGCCGGCTCCACGGTGTCGAGGATCAGCTGATAGTCGCCACGGCCTTCGAACAGCGAAACCTTGCCGCGCACCTTGACCGCCAGACCGTCCTTCAATGCCTGGCGCACCCGCGCGGCGTTCTGCCGGAACAGCGCGCAACGCACCTGCGCGCCGCTGTCCTTGAGGGTGAAGTAGACGTGGCCGGACGCCGGGCGCGCGAGGTTGGAGATTTCGCCTTCGACCCAGATGTTGCTGAACACGTCTTCAAGCAACACCCGCGCGCGGCCGTTGAGCTGGCTGACGGTCAGGACTTCACGGTCCAGGCCAAGTCTTGCAAAGGGATCTTTAATCATGGGGCGCAGTTTAAAGGCATTTGCCCGCCAATCACCATGACACCGCACAAAACCCTGTGGGAGCGAGCCTGCTCGCGAAAGCATTGTGTCAGCGGACAACAACGGGGGAATGACACTCCGCCTTCGCGAGCAGGCTCGCTCCCACATGGGATCAATTTGATATCTGGTCGTGCTGCCCGCTACTGGCTACAGTCAGCGCGTCTTATAAAGGATGCGGACGATGAGCATGATGGAGCTGTTGGGGGCGTGGTCGTGGGGCGCGGGCGGTTGGGCGGTCATCGGGGTGGCCATCGCCTTGGCCTACATCGTATTCGGCATCGCCGGTTTCGGCACGGCGCTGGTCGCAGGGCCGATGCTGATCCTGTTCATGCCACTGTCGAAAATCGTGCCGCTGCTGGTGCTGCTCGATTTCGTCGCGGCATTCGGCAATCTGCTGCCCTCGCGGCGCGACGTCGCCAAGCCGGAATTGCTCAGGCTGCTGCCGTGCATGGCGATCGGCTGCACGTTGGGGGTGATCTTCCTGCTGAATCTGAAATCCGATCTGTTACTGCTTTTGATGGGGCTGTTTATCAGCGCCTATGCGGTTTACAGCCTGTGGGTGAAAGCGCGGCCGGCACAGTTGTCGGCCGCGTGGGCGGTGCCGATGGGCACAGTGGGCGGGTTGTTCGGCGCGTTGTTTGGCAGCGGCGGCTTTCTTTACGCGATCTATCTGAACAGCCGCCTGCCCAAGGACGCGGCGCGGGCCACGCAAAGTGCCTTGATCAGTTGCAGCACCGTGGTGCGCTTGAGTCTGTTTGTCATCGCCGGTGTGTATGCCGAGCTACCCTTGTTGATGCTGGCGCTGTGTCTGTTGCCGGCCATGGCGCTGGGCTTGTGGATCGGCCGGCGGCTGACCATGAGATTGTCGCGCGAGGCGTTTGTGCGGCTGGTGACGTGGCTGGTGCTGGCCAGCGGCATCGCGTTGATCGTGCGCTATTTCAGCACTTGACCGGATTTCTTCAGGGATTAAGCTGCCGGCCTTCAGGGCCTCTTCGCGAGCAAGCTCGCTCCCACATTGGCATGCAATCTCTGTGGGAGCGAGCTTGCTCGCGAAGGCGTCAGAAGTCACACCGCAGGATTTCCCATGAACTCGCAAAGCATCATCGTCCCGAAAATCTCCACCCTGCCGGTGCACGAGCCCCGGGCGCGGGCGATCGTGCGCTGGCTGGTGCGCAAGAACATCATCGAAGAACAGCTGACGACCTGCGGCCGCACCGGCAACCGCATGGCCCACGCCATCGCCGACGGTGCTCGCGCTGTGGTGCTGTACCCCGAAGCGCTGCCGTTCGGCGAACCGATCAACGGCCTGGAGATCGTCACCAAACGCTGCATCTACACCCCGGCCAAAGGTTTTCTCGAGGAGGCTGGTTGCGCCGAGTGCCGCCGCGAAGTGGGTGAGGCGCTGTTCGAAAGTCTTGAAGACTGGTTTCCAGGTCGCACCGACAATTTCACCTGCCCCGAATGCGGGCATGAGGACGACATCAACGGCTTCCTGTTTTTGCAGGAGTGCGCGTTTTCCAACCTCGGTTTCATTTTCAATAATTGGCTGGAGGCGGGGTTCAAGCAGAGCTTTATCGACGAGTTCGCCGATTGGCTCGATCAACCTGTCTCTTGGGTCAAGGTGGAGCTGTAGGGCCGGGCTTTTCCATCTATCAATTAGGCTGAGTTTTACATTGAACAGCAGGGGGTGTCTGACTATAATGGCGCGCTTCCATTTTCCCGCTCGGGAGCCCCCGCGATGCTGCGTATCAGCCAAGAAGCTCTGACATTCGACGACATTCTCCTAGTGCCCGGTTATTCCGAGGTGCTTCCCAACGAAGTCAGTCTCAAGACCCGTCTTACCCGTGGCATCGAACTGAATATTCCTCTGGTTTCTGCCGCCATGGACACCGTTACTGAAGCCCGTCTGGCAATCGCCATGGCTCAGGAAGGTGGCATCGGCATTATCCACAAGAACATGACCATCGAGCAGCAAGCTGCCGAAGTGCGCAAGGTCAAGAAGTTCGAAGCCGGTGTGGTCAAGGATCCCATCACCATCGAGGCCGATGCCACGGTGCGTGATCTGTTCGAACTGACCCGTCTGCACAACATTTCCGGCGTTCCGGTCCTGCACGATGGCGACCTGGTCGGCATCGTCACCTCCCGCGACGTACGTTTCGAAAACCGTCTGGAAGCCACTGTCCGCGAAGTGATGACGCCTAAAGAGCGTCTGGTCACGGTCAAGGAAGGTGCCGACAAGAACGACGTCCGTGAACTGCTGCACAAGCACCGCATCGAGCGCGTGCTGATCGTCGACGACAAATTCGCCCTCAAAGGCATGATGACCGTCAACGACATCGAAAAAGCAAAAGCCTATCCGCTGGCCAGCAAGGACGATCAAGGTCGTCTGCGCGTCGGCGCTGCGGTCGGCACCGGTAAAGACACCGGCGATCGCGTGACAGCACTGGTCAACGCCGGCGTGGACGTGGTGGTGGTCGACACCGCACACGGTCACTCCAAAGGCGTGATCGACCGCGTACGCTGGGTCAAAGAGAACTTCCCTGAAGTGCAGGTGATCGGCGGCAACATCGCCACCGGCGCTGCCGCCAAGGCTCTGGCCGAAGCGGGCGCCGACGCAGTCAAGGTCGGTATCGGCCCTGGCTCGATCTGCACCACCCGTATCGTCGCCGGTGTCGGCGTGCCGCAAATCAGTGCCATCGCCAACGTCGCCGCCGCCCTTGAAGGCACTGGCGTGCCGTTGATCGCCGACGGTGGTATCCGTTTCTCCGGTGACCTGTCCAAGGCCATCGTGGCCGGTGCGTCCTGCGTGATGATGGGCTCGATGTTCGCCGGTACCGAAGAGGCCCCGGGCGAGATCGAACTGTTCCAGGGTCGTTCGTACAAGGCTTATCGCGGCATGGGTTCGCTGGGCGCCATGTCCCAGGCTCAAGGCTCGTCCGACCGTTACTTCCAGGACTCCTCGGCCGGTGCCGAGAAACTGGTTCCGGAAGGCATCGAAGGCCGTGTGCCGTACAAAGGCACCCTGAGCGCGATCATTCACCAGTTGATGGGCGGCCTGCGTTCCTCGATGGGTTACACCGGCAGCGCCAACATCGAAGAAATGCGTACCAAGCCCGAGTTCGTGCGGATCACCGGTGCCGGCATGGCCGAGTCCCACGTTCACGACGTGCAGATCACCAAGGAAGCGCCGAACTACCGCGTAGGTTGAGGCTTCCAGCAAAACGTTAAATCACCGGGGCTGTTCATTCAGCCCCGAGTTGTTTCTGATTCACTACATGAGAATGAGTCATGGCCCTCGACATTCACGCTCACCGCATCCTGATCCTCGACTTCGGTTCGCAATACACCCAGCTGATTGCCCGCCGCGTGCGCGAGATCGGCGTGTACTGCGAACTGCACCCGTTCGACATGGACGAAGATGCGATCCGCGAATTCGCCCCTAAAGGCGTCATCCTCGCCGGCGGCCCCGAGTCCGTGCACGAAGCCAACAGCCCGCGCTGCCCGCAGGCAGTGTTCGACCTGGGCGTTCCGGTATTCGGCATCTGCTACGGCATGCAGACCATGGCCGAGCAACTGGGCGGCAAGGTGGAAGGTTCCGAACTGCGTGAGTTCGGTTACGCCCGCGTTGACGTGGTCGGCAAGAGCCGCCTGCTCGACGGCATCGAAGACCACATTGACGCCGACGGCCTGTTCGGCCTCGACGTGTGGATGAGCCACGGTGACAAAGTCACGAAGATGCCGGAAGACTTCCACATCCTCGCCAGCACCCCAAGCTGCCCGATCGCCGGTATGTTCAACGACGACCGCGCTTACTACGGCGTGCAGTTCCACCCGGAAGTGACCCACACCAAACAGGGCGGTCGCATCCTGTCGCGCTTCGTGCTCGACATCTGCGGCTGTGAAGCCCTGTGGACGCCGTCGAAGATCGCTGAAGACGCCATCGCCAACATCCGCGCCCAGGTCGGCACCGACAACGTGCTGCTGGGTCTGTCCGGTGGCGTTGACTCCTCGGTGGTTGCCGCGCTGCTGCACAAGGCCATCGGCGATCAGCTGACCTGCGTCTTCGTCGACAACGGCCTGCTGCGTCTGCACGAAGGCGAGCAAGTGATGGCCATGTTCGCCGAGAACATGGGCGTCAAGGTAATCCGCGCCAACGCTGAGGAGCAGTTCCTCAACAACCTGGCCGGCGAAGCCGACCCGGAGAAGAAGCGCAAGATCATCGGCCGCACTTTCATTGACGTGTTCGATGCCGAATCCTGCAAGCTGGACAACATCAAGTACCTCGCTCAGGGCACCATCTACCCGGATGTGATCGAGTCGGCTGGCGCGAAAAGCGGCAAGGCCCACGTGATCAAGTCGCACCACAACGTGGGCGGCCTGCCGGAAGAGATGAACCTGAAACTGGTCGAGCCCCTGCGCGAACTGTTCAAGGATGAAGTCCGTCGTCTGGGCCTGGAACTCGGCCTGCCGTACGACATGGTCTACCGTCACCCGTTCCCGGGCCCGGGCCTGGGCGTGCGCATCCTCGGTGAAGTGAAAAAGGAATACGCCGACCTGCTGCGTCGCGCCGACCACATCTTCATCGAAGAACTGCGCAAGGCCGACTGGTACCACAAGGTCAGCCAGGCGTTCGTAGTATTCCAGCCAGTCAAATCGGTCGGCGTGGTCGGTGATGGCCGCCGTTACGCCTGGGTCGTGGCCCTGCGTGCCGTGGAAACCATCGACTTCATGACCGCACGTTGGGCGCACCTGCCTTACGAACTGCTGGAAACCGTTTCCGGCCGCATCATCAACGAAATCGAAGGCATCTCCCGCGTTACTTACGACGTGTCGAGCAAGCCGCCGGCGACGATTGAGTGGGAGTGATCCCGCTGCGGTTCGAATAACGAAAAACCCTTGGCGTGAAGCCAAGGGTTTTTTCGTTTCAGGCCCCTGCAAACAGGTCAGGCGGGTAAACGACTTTGCAGGGTCATACCGAGCTCAATCAGGCGCTCGGCTACTGCGGCGATGTCGCGGAATATCATGCCGGTGATGCGGCGCATCGACTGGTCCCAGATATAAAACCGGCCATCTGCGGTGCAATGCACCCTTGTTTGCACGATGTTGCTGGCGCTGTTGCGCCGCACGAGTGTGTATGTGCCGGGTTCTGTTTTTCGTATCACGAACATGCCATTGCGATGCAGAAGCTTTTCCAGCGTAGCGTCATTCCATGGCGGCACGGGGGCCTTGACCTGCAATCGCAGGTCAGCGAACAGAGGGTCGAAGGCGTTGCTTGTCGTCGCCCCGTTGTGAAACGGACCGCGAGCGACTTCCACGCCCGGGTCAATCCTGACGTCGGCTGCCTCGTCGGGCCAGACTTCTTCGATGCGCAAACCGATACCGCCCCTGAGTTCGCTTATGCCTGGCAGGTCCCTGAAGGTATTGGTGTTCGTGGCATCGACCAGAGCCACCCACTTGCCGGGTCTGTTGAGGAGCTTGTCACGCTCCATGATCTGCGTTGCCAGGCGGGTCTTGATCATCTGCTCTTCGATCGAAGTGAGTGGGACTTTCAGCGTGCAGGTTTGTGCTGCGTCCAGTCCATGGACGCGGACGCCATTGGCTTGGGCAGACGTGATCAATTCGAGCATGTTGAACCGGTTCTCAGGGTCGGTACCCAGGCTGGACAAATAGGTAGTGAGGTCCTCTGACATGTCTCCAGAGAGGTAGAAATGGTTGAGGTCCTCTTGGGCGAAATCACTCAGCAATCCACGCACGTAGAGCGTTCTGATATGCCGCGCGAACGTTGGCATGTTCTCGATCATGAAGCGCATGCTGGCGATGCGATCGAGGGTTTCTCCGACCGCCAGTCCATCGGTATTGGCAAACATCAGATCTATCAGCTCTTCGGTTTGCATCAAGGGATCGATTTGCGGAATGAGCGGCCGTCCCGGCAGATTTGTCCATTTCAGCTCTCGAAAGAATTCTCCGGCGTTGTTCAGCAGTGCTGTTCGTTGTTCGCTGAAATGCGCCTGATAACGATCGGTAGCCAGTAAATAACGGCGTCCAGCGCTTGTTGACTCGGCAGAAGCGTTGGGCAAGTTCATTGCCCATCTCCTCATTCCGGGTTTTTCCGTCTCTGAAATATCTTTGAGCGCCGTAACCAGGCGCAGCGGGCACGGAACGCCTGGAAGCGGTTCGACGCGTGGCAGATCCACCGATGGTGTTGCCTCAGAAGGGCTCAAATCTGTCTCCGGCGCACACGCCTTGCCCACGCATTGGCCGCCTCCGCGCAGCCGCAGCGCAGGCATGCGCTCCCACTTGCCAGCGCTTCCCAGGCGGACCGGCAACGAATAAGCGAACTGGTTGGGGCGCTCGGGATCGATGATTGCCCAGTTGCCGCTGTCCTGCGAGTCGGCGAAGTAGCGCACGTAATAGGCATCGCCATCCATTTCGATGGCATGACCGGGCTCGTTGTCGAGGCGGTAAATGCCTTCGTATTTCCCCGGCGTCGCCTCTACGGAATGTTGCGCAAGTAACTCGTTGCATCGATAGCTGGCAGGTACTTGTGGAAATGTCGAACCTTGCCGTGTAGCAGGCGTATTCAAGGGCTCAGTGACGTCGACGAATGTCGCCCCGCTGGGTATCTCGTTTGCCAACTCGCTGCTCGCTTCTTCAGCCGCTGTGACGGGTGGCGGATCCACAGGTGGCAATAATCGCGTGTCAGCCGAGGCAAGCTCGACCAGACCACGCATCTCTTCAGCCTCGGCATACTCGACCTGTGGCCCGACTTCCAGTTGCGCGCCGGTGCCGATCAGGAACGGCACATTGAATACGGTTTCGATAGCGCTGAGCACCGCACCGATCACCCCGGCTCTACGTTCGGTCGCCGTAATGCCGTTGATCGCCTGATCGATGTTCAGCCCCATGTTCGCGACGCCGGCGCCGATCAAGAGCAAAGCCACCGGCCAGCCCACGGCCGCCATCGGGCTGAACACTTTCAGCCCGGCGCTCAGATACCCGGTCCAGAGTTTCCTTCGTAGCTCACTGTTGGACGTGAGCACCAGATGCGCCTCGGCAATCATGCCCGCGCGAGTCGACTCGCTTAACCACGTGAAGGCGTCACCGCTGATCGCAACGTTGCTGCGGTCGATCATCCGGTGATCGCTGTGGCCCCAGGTGCTCACCAAACGGTTCATCAGATCAGTGAGGTTCTCAGTGATGTGATTGCTGTCAGCCAGCGAGAAGTGCTTGAGAAACAAAGGGCGTTTCTGCTCTGAATTCATCTGTTCGAGCAACCACCAGTGCAGATCCGCCGCAGTGTCCATCAGCCGAAAGGCCTGGGCTTGTCCCGGCAGGTAAAGGGTCTGCCGGCCACTGTCTTCGACCAGACGCAGCACGTTGGTGGCGACGTGACCGTCCAGATCCAGCGTGCGCACCTGCGCGCCGACCGGGTACGTCGATCGGAGCATTTGCAGGGTTACCGGCCAGGTAACGGGGCCGATCAGCGAGCTGACGATGCGTTGAAAATCATTGCCGTCAACGTCCCCCTGTTGCAGCGCCTGCACCGCCTGACTGAGGAAACTGCACTTGGCCATGGCGCGGAAATCTTCCGACGAGGTTTGCCAGAATTTGGCCAATTGATCGCTGTAACGCGTGCTGAAATCAACGGCCCAGAATGCCTTCAGCACATCGCTGCCAAGCAGTCGCACTTCGTTGTCCTGATTGAAATTCTCCGCGTCCGGGCCATCCGAGTAGAAGCCACAGTAAAGGCCCAGCAAATCTGCGTTGTCTTGATCGGTCGCACGAAAGCGATGGATCACCAACTGCGTGAGGGTGAGCGTTTCATAAGGCTTTTCCAGCAAGTGTTCCCAACCGGTAAAGGTCAGCGCGCTGCTTTGCGCCGTTTTGAATCGATGGAAATAAACCTGGTCGGGATCGAGGCCGGATAGCCCTTTGTCGGTCAGCAGTTCGATCGCAACTTGCCGGGCCGCATCGAGCAGACTTGGGCAGTTCTGCACAATGGTCGTGGCGATGGCTTTGAGGGCGGTTTTGTCCGCTGCGTTTGGCAGCAGACGACGTTCGGGAGCGGTCATGCGGGTGTTCATCCTTGAGACACAAAGGCGGAAGATGACCGATGTGCTCAAGGGGAGGGTGTTACTCGGCTATTGCGTGATGTCCTTTTGAAAGTGAGCCAATGCTTTCGCAGATATCAAAGATATTCAGACCGAATCAGATCAGTATCGAACGGAGTCAGACCTTGTTCAGGTGCGAACACCCTCTGCGCCTGCTCTGCAGAGGCCACTCGTTCGCCTCGTGCCCGCACATGTAAATCGAAAAGCGTGTGCAGATCCGGCCTTGGTGTATGCACCAGGGCGCGCAGCATCAACGAAACTCCGCTGAGGTTGTTGTCGACGTTGTTCCAGCGGGGCGATGAAGTCAGCCCCAGATCCGCCCAGATCATGCGTCGCTCCTCCAGGTCCATCACGAATGGCAGGCAGATACTCGTGTCGGAGGCGATATCAATGCGGTCGACGACGGAGCGAGGCTCAAACACTTCCCCCGATGCAGTGTCGGCACGGGCCATCCAGCCCGCGAAGCATTCAGGAAGGTCGCAATATGGCTGCCAGGTAAACGAATTGAGGGACGTGACGACGTAGCGGACGCCCTTTTTGACGAGAACATCAAGGTCGAGGTCGATGAATTCGGAGGCGCCGTTGGGCGCGTCGACGATGTCGCCGCTGTGGTAACCGCCATAACCTTTGAGGTTGTAATAGGCGATCGCTTCCTTGAAGACGAAGTCGGTGTCGAAGAAGGCGGCGGACAAGTCGATGTCCGTGCGGTCACGACCATTCTTCCACCACATGAACAGGCGAATGAATCGCGTGTCCGGCATTGGCAACCGACTGCCGCGTACCAGTGTTCGCAGCGACTTCGCTGCGGCGCGCTGTACCAGTGGCACCCGGTATTCGCGCAACGCCGGATCGATGAAACAACGCCCCAGTGGTGGCAGCAACGTGAAACGCGCGATCAGGGCGTTCTCGCAAATCTGTGCGGCACGTGCCAATACCTGCGGTGCGATCGACTCTCGACGATCAGCAGTGCCGAAGACTTTCGCCAGTGCTCCTTTAGGTGTGAACGCCCGCAAGGGCAGGGGGCGCGGGGCATTTACCTGGGCCAGCAATTGCAGCAGCACAGGTGAGGACACTTGCGCCGCGACAGCCGCAAAGGCGTCGAGCACCGCGTCCGGTTCTGTGGCACGCCGTAACATCACGTCCAGACGGCGCGCGAATTCTCCGGGACGATCCTGCAGCACCGGCGTAAGCGCGGCGATCTGGCGTTGGGCAAGCATGGTTTCCACCCGCGACCCGAACGATGCCGGCGGATCATTGCGTCGCGCTGCGGTGATGGCCGCAAATGCTCGCGGATACTTCTCAGCGTAATCGCCTGGATGCAGGACTTCGGCCAGTCGTTTCCAGCGTTCGGCCTGGCGCATCACATCTTCCGTAGCGTTGGGCGTGCGGTCGAGCAGGCGCAACAGCTTGCGCCGCATCGAGCGTTTCATTTTGCCAAAGCGCGTCTGCGCTGTTGCCAGCGACACGTCTCCACCATGCAGTGCGATCGCCACGCGCAGCACGTCCGTTGCCGTTTCGACATTTTGCTCAAGGAAGGCCTCAACCTGCGCATCGTCGTCGATATGCAGGATCAGTGCGCCGCCAACCAGCGCGCGAATCTCGCGAAACGGGATGGTCTCGGGCAGTAGACGGAACACATCGTTTTTGTACGTTCGGATAAACCAGCCGACATCCGCAGCTTCCTCTTCGGACAGCGAGGTGCGTGATGAGACCAGCGGCTCGAGCAATGCCTCGAACTCGCTGACACTTCCCGGTTCGATGACCCAATGGATGAAGTTGCCTTCAAGCATGGCTGGCCGAACCTGTTCGCTGGGTGGCAGGCGCCGAAGTGTGTGGTAGTGAATGACGGCGTTGAGATACAACTCCGCCTCTGTCGCTTCGAGGACTTGATTGGGGAAGTCAGGATAAAACGGTCGGTGATGTACATGAGCACCGCTGCGCCGCCGCAGGACTCGAATGACTTCACGCAGCCAGTTCTTGAGTTCGACCGCAGAGAGCATGCTGATTCGCTCGATCAGCGGCTCGGAGAGAACGCATCGAAACGCTGTAACTTCTTTGACAGCTGATGCGACCTGCGCGCGTGTGGCTCCGCCAGAGCCCGCAGGAACGTGCAGTTTTGTACGGCGCCGCAGGAACAGCTCCTGATTCATCATGATTTCTTCCTTGGTCGCCGTTTCCAGTGAGCTGAAGCTCACCTGTGCAATCGATACGAAAACGCCTGCAATAAGCAGGCGCGGTGTGGAGAGCGGAACCCCTAGTTCATGGAGGATAGAAGGAAGGTGTTCCATAGCCACGGCGGCATACTACCGGAGGTCATCGCAGCTTGTCAGCGAATCACATATTTTGAAATGGGCTCGCCTGTTGGCGAACGTCAGCGCCGCGCCACATCCGAAAAATAGAACTTGTCCAGCGTATGCCGCGATTCGGTGTACTCGAACTGGCGGCCGTCCTGCAGGAAGGTCTGGTTGCTGACCACGATGACATGGCTCTGGCCGTCGAGGTCCAGGTGTTGTTGGTCGTCCTTGCTGGACGGTACGGCTTCGATGGTGCGCTGGGCGTAGGCGATCTGCAGTTGCAGGGTCTGTTCGATATGGGCGTAGATCGAATGTTCGGCAATGTCAGCGGACAGGTCGGGAATCACCTCGCTGACGAAGTGGTTGATGTCGAGGATGACGCGTTTGCCGTCGATGCGCCGCACCCGTTTGATCCGGGTGATCGGGCTGCCGGGTTCGGCATTGATATGTTCAAGCAATGCACCTTCAAGCGCCACCTGACACATCTCGACCACTTCGGTGCTGACGTCGTTGCCCAGTCGCGGATGGGTCTCCTGAAAACTGACGATGCCGCCGAGTTGGAATTCGATCGGGTTGGTCGACAGCACGAACGCGCCTTTGCCGTGAATCTTCTGAGCGAAACCGCGCTCCTGCAACTGGTCAATGGCCTTGCGCACCGTGCCACGGCTGGCCTGATAGGTGTCCATCAGTTCGGTTTCGGAAGGCAGCCGGGCGCCGCGCTCCAGGCGCTGGGTGGTGATACTGGCAAGCAAATCGCTGTAGATCTGGTTGTACTTGCTCATGGCTGGGCTCTGTGCCGACGGTGCTCAAAACCCCGAACCTTAAGGGCAGGGTAGGGGTTTGTCCATGCGGACGAAGGAAAACATCTTAGGTCAGAGTAGGAAGAATCCGCGTTTTTCTGACGTTCATCCACGGATGCAAACTCGTACAGACGAGTTGTTGCATTAACTCGTACAGACGAGTATTTTTCGTTCGGCGTGCTGCCAATAACAACAATCCACGACGGAAGAACAAGCATGAGCCATGACTATCCGAACATCGCCAAGGAGCTGCTGGAAAGCCTCGGTGGCCCTGACAACATCGAGCAGGCGGCGCATTGCGTCACGCGTTTGCGCCTGGCGCTGAAGAACCCCGCGCTGGTGAATGTGGCCGCGCTCAATGGCGTCGATCTGGTCAAGGGTTCGTTCTTCACCGGCGGGTTGTATCAAGTGGTCATCGGCCCGGGTGATGTTGAAAAGGTTTATGCCGAACTGCGCCAGCAGACTGGCCTTGCGGCATCGACCATCGCCGACGTTAAACAGAAAAGCGCCGAGAAGATCAACGCCATGCAGCGGCTGGTGCGGGTGTTTTCCGATGTGTTCATGCCGATCCTGCCGGCGCTGATCATTGCCGGCCTGTTGATGGGCATCAACAACCTGCTCGGCGCCAAGGGCATGTTCATCGAGGGCCAGACCCTGCTCGATGCCTATCCCAACCTCGACGGGTTGTGGAGCCTGATCAATCTGATGGCCAACACCTCGTTCGTGGTCCTTCCGGCGCTGGTGGGCTGGTCGGCAGCCAAGCGTTTCGGCGGCAGCGAAATCCTCGGCATCGTCCTCGGTCTGATGCTGGTGCACCCGGACCTGCTCAACGCCTGGAATTACGGCAAGGCCGTGGCCGGGCTGGACGGGCAGCAACTGCCGTACTTCGACATCCTCGGCCTGTTCCAGGTGGAAAAGGTCGGTTACCAGGGGCAGATCCTGCCGATCCTGCTGGCGGCGTACGTAATGAGCGTGATCGAAAAATGGCTGCGCGCACGCGTGCCCAACGCGGTGCAGTTGCTGGTGGTGCCGATCACTACCATCGTTGTCACTGGCGTGCTGGCGTTGGCGATCATCGGCCCGGTGACCCGGCATATCGGCATCTACATCACCGAAGGGCTGGTGATGCTGTTCGATCTGGCGCCGCTGGTGGGCGGTCTGATTTTCGGCCTGTTGTATGCGCCGCTGGTGATCACCGGCATGCACCACATGTTCCTCGCCGTGGACCTGCAATTGATTTCGAGCCAGGGCGGCACCTTCATCTGGCCGATGATTGTCATGTCCAATCTGGCGCAGGGCAGTGCGGCCCTGGCGGTGTTCTGGATGACGCGCAATGCGCGGGACAAGAGCATGGCCTCGACCTCGGCGATTTCTGCGTATTTCGGCATCACCGAGCCGGCGATGTTCGGCGTCAACCTGCGCTACAAATTCCCGTTTTACGCCGCGCTGGCCGGTTCGGCGCTGGGCTGCATGTTCCTCTCGCTGAACAAGATCCAGGCCTCGGCCATCGGCGTCGGTGGCTTGCCCGGTTTCATCTCGATCGTTCCGCAATTCATCCCGATGTTCGTCATCGGGATGCTGATCGCCATGCTCGTGCCGTTTGCCCTGACCTGCGTGCTGAGCATGAAGATCGTCCGTCCGGGTTACCGGGTTGCCTGAAATCAATAAAGGAGTCGCGCCATGCAAGACTGGCAACGTTCGGTGATCTACCAGATCTACCCGAAGAGCTTCCACAGCCATGCGGGCAACGCCACTGGCGATCTGCTCGGCATCGTCGCCAAGCTCGATTATCTGCAATGGCTGGGAGTCGATTACCTGTGGATCACGCCGTTCCTGCGCTCGCCGCAGCGCGACAACGGCTACGACATCAGCGACTACTACGCGGTCGATCCGAGCTACGGCAGCATGGCCGACTGTGAACTGCTGATCGCCGAAGCGGGCAAACGAGGGATCAAGCTGATGCTCGACATCGTGGTCAACCACACCTCGATCGAGCACGTCTGGTTCCAGCAGGCCCGCAGCAGCCTCGACAACCCTTACCGCGACTTCTATATCTGGCGCGACCAGCCGAACAACTGGGAATCCAAGTTCGGCGGTTCGGCCTGGGAATACGAAGCGCAGACCGGCCAGTACTATCTGCACCTGTTCGACCACACCCAGGCCGACCTCAATTGGGACAACCCCAAGGTCCGCGACGAAGTGTTCAAGATGATGCGTTTCTGGCGCGACAAAGGCGTCGGTGGCTTTCGTCTGGACGTGATCAATCTGATCTCGAAACCGGCGGACTTCCCCGAGGACGACAGCGACGGTCGGCGCTTCTACACCGATGGGCCTAACGTGCATGCGTACTTGCAGCAAATGCACCGCGAAGTCTTCGAAGGGCATGAGCTGATCAACGTCGGCGAGATGTCCTCGACCCGCCTCGAACACTGCATCCGCTACTCCAATCCGCAGTCGAAAGAACTGTCGATGACCTTCAACTTTCATCACCTGAAGGTCGATTACCCGAATCTGCAGAAGTGGGTCCGCGCCGATTTCGATTTCCTCCAGCTCAAGCAGATTCTCTCCGACTGGCAGACCGGCATGCAGGCGGGCGGCGGCTGGAATGCGCTGTTCTGGTGTAACCACGATCAGCCACGCGTGGTCTCGCGGTTCGGCAATGACGGCGAATACCGCGAGCTGTCGGCGAAGATGCTTGGCACTGCGCTGCACTTTCTGCAGGGCACGCCCTTCGTTTATCAGGGCGAAGAATTGGGAATGACCAATCCGGGGTTCGAGAGCATCGAGCAATACCGTGACGTCGAAACCCTGAATATCTTTCGCCTCAAGCGTGAAGCCGGCACCAGCGACCTCGACAACATGGCGGCGATCATGCAGAAGTCCCGCGACAACGGGCGAACGCCGATGCACTGGCACGCCGGGCACAACGCCGGCTTCACGCGCAGCGAACCATGGATTGGCGTGCCGGCCAATGCCGCACAGATCAATGTCGCGCATCAACTGCACGACCCGGAATCGGTGCTGCATCACTATCGGCGCCTGATCGCTTTACGCCGCACTGAAGCGTTGATCTCCGATGGCATCTATCGCCAGTTGTTGCCGGAGCATCCACAGGTCTGGGCGTACCTGCGCGAGGGGACGGGCGAACGCCTGTTAGTGGTGAACAACTTCTATGGGACTGCCTGTGAGGTCGAGCTACCGGCACTGATCGACGAAGCCCAGGAGCAGCGCCTGTTGATCAGCAACTACCCGGACTGCCCGCAACGCTCGCGTTTGCTGCAGTTGCGACCTTACGAATCCTTCGTGCTGCACCTGACCGACCCCTGATTTTTTAACTGAATAACAACCTTTGAAAAAACACGCAGAACGCTGCGCGGGGGATTTGTGCGCGCTGAATTCCTGCAACCACACAATAAAAACAACGGGTGGCATATATGAGAGCAACCATAAATTACAGTCTGGCAATCGCGGGGATTTGTCTGGCAATGCCTACGTCATCACATGCGCTGGAGTTCGGCGGCTATCTGCGCAGCGGGGTCGGTACATCGGTCAACAGCAGCAGCCAGTCGTGTTTCCAGTTGCCCGGCGCGCAGACCAAATATCGCCTCGGTAACGAGTGCGAGCAGTACGGTGAGCTCGAGCTGCGCCAGGATCTGTACACCCTCGACGACGGCTCGGTGCTGAGCGTCGACGGCATGGCCTCGCTGTATAACCGGTACGACCGCAGCCTGACGTTCAAGGAAGACAACGGCTCGATTCGTTTGCCGCAGGCGTATGCGCAATGGTCGGCGATGCCCGCGCTCAACGGCGGCTCGCTGTGGGCAGGGCGGCGTTACTACAAACGTAACGACATCCATATTTCCGATTTCTATTACTGGAACCAGAGCGCCACCGGGGCAGGCATTGAAGACGTGTTGCTCGGCGGCCTGAAATACAGCTACGCCTTTTCGCGCAAGGACAACCTTTACCAAAAGGATTACATCAACCGCCACGACTTCAACGTCGGCGGTTTCAACAGTAACCCGGGCGGTGAACTGGAGTTCGGCCTGAGTTACATCGACAAGCCCGACAGCCGCGATGCCCACCGTGGCTGGGCGATCACCACTCAGCACGTGCAGCAGGACTTTTTCGGTGGCAAGAACAAACTGGCGCTGCAATACGGCGAAGGGCCGGGCACCGGATTGGGCTATACCGGTAACGTCAGGCTTGATGACCGCAACAAGAGCTATCGCATCGTCGAGTTCTTCGACTGGCAACTGACGCCACGTTTTGGCGGACAATTCCAGGCGGTGTATCAGAAAGATATTCGTCAGGGCGGCGCCGACCAGAACTGGCTGTCACTCGGCGTGCGCCCGGCCTATGCGCTGAGCGAGCAGTTCAAACTGGTGACCGAACTGGGGCACGATCAGGTCGAGGCGGCGGACGGCACGCGCAAGCTGAGCAAGTTCACCTTCGCGCCGACCTGGTCACCGAAAGGCCCGGAATTCTGGGCGCGGCCCGAAGTCCGTCTGTATTACACCTATGCCAGCTGGAACCAGGCAGCCAAGCGTGCCGCCAACCTGTTGGCCAAAGGCTCGGCACTGTCCGATACGGGCGCGTTCGGCAACGCGCGGCACGGCGCCAATGTCGGTCTGCAGGTTGAGTACTGGTGGAAATAAGCAAGGCGGCTGCGACCGCTCATTCAATGAATACAAGCTCAGGTGATGTCATGGCCACACCCCAACAATTGCAGCTGCTGGCTCCTTTATCCGGCGTGCTGATGGCGCTGGACCAGGTGCCCGATCCGGTGTTTGCCGGGCGGATCATCGGCGACGGTTTGTGCATCGACCCGACTTCGTCAACGCTCTGCGCACCGTTGGCCGGTGTGGTCAGCGATGTGCAGGCCAGCGGGCACGCGCTCACCATCACCAGTGACGCGGGTGTTCAGGTGTTGATGCATATCGGCCTGGACACGGTGAATCTCGCCGGCGAAGGATTCACCCGCCGCGTTGAAGCGGGGCAGCGGGTCGAAGCGGGGCAGGCGCTGATCGACTTCGATGCTGACTACATTGCCCTGCATGCGCGCAGTTTGTTGACCTTGATGCTGGTGGTCAGCGGCGAGCCGTTCGATTCACTCGTTGGCTCAACCGGGTTGGTCGAGGTGGGCCAGCCAGTGCTGGACGTCGTGGTCGGCGCAGCCGTTGGCGAACATCCAGCGCCGGTGCCGGGCGACGCGGTGTTCTCGCAGCCGATCAACCTGCCCAATCCCAATGGCCTGCACGCGCGGCCGGCGGCAGTATTTGCCCAAGCGGCCAAAGCATTTTCAGCGACCATCCATCTGCACAAGCCGCAAGCGCAAGCCAACGGCAAATCCCTGGTGGCAATCATGGCGTTGCAGACGGTCCATGGCGACAGCGTGCAGGTCAGCGCCGAAGGTGAAGATGCCGAAGCAGCGGTCGCAGCGCTGACACGCTTGCTGAGCGAAGGCTGCGGCGAAGCGGTGACAGCGCCCGCATCGGTCGAAGCCGATGCAGCAGAAATGCCGAACATCCTGCGCGGTGTCTGCGCCTCGCCCGGTTCGGCGTTGGGGCAAGTCATGCAGATCGTCGAAGCGTCGCTCACGGTCAACGAGTTCGGCGCCGAGCCGCCAAGCGAACGGGAGGCGTTGAGCCAGGCCCTGATCGAAGCCGACATGGCCCTGCAACATCTGCGCGACACCGCCGGCGGCCAGGCGCAAGCGGAGATCTTCAAGGCGCATCAGGAACTGCTGGCCGACCCGAGTCTGCTGGATCAGGCCCGGGCGCTGATCGACGCGGGCAACAGCGCGGCGTTTGCCTGGAAGACCAGCACCGATGCAACGGCGGCGATGTTTCGCTCGCTGGGCAATGCCTTGCTGGCTGAGCGCGCGGCGGATCTGGATGATGTCGGCCAGCGCGTGCTGAAGCTGATCCTCGGTGTTCACGAGCAGACGCTGGAGTTGCCGGACGACACCATTCTGATCGCCGATCAACTGACCCCTTCACAGACCGCCGGACTCGATACGCGCAAAGTGCTTGGGTTTGCCACCGTTGGCGGTGGCGCCACCAGCCATGTCGCGATCCTCGCGCGAGCCTGCGGTTTGCCGGCGATCTGCGGTATGCCATTGCAAATGCTCGGGCTCGGCAACGGCACGCGGGTGCTGCTCGATGCCGACAAAGGCGAATTGCAGTTGCACCCGGACGCCGAGTCCATCGATCAATTGCGCACGCGGCATGAGCGCCAGCGCCAGCGTCATCAGCAGGAACTGGCGCAGGCCAGCGAGGCGGCCTGCACCCGTGACGGTCAGCACATCGAAGTCACCGCCAACGTTGCCTCGCAGGGCGAAACCGCCCAGGCCATGGAGCTGGGCGCGAATGGCGTGGGGCTGCTGCGTTCGGAATTTCTCTACCTGGGCCGTCAGCAATCGCCGAGCCACGATGAACAAGTGGCCACCTACTGCGCCATCGCCCGCACCATCGGGCCGGTACACAATCTGGTGGTGCGCACCCTCGATGTCGGTGGCGACAAACCGCTGGCTTATGTGCCGATGGACAGCGAAACCAATCCTTTCCTCGGCTTGCGCGGCATTCGCCTGTGTCTTGAACGACCGCAACTGTTGCACGAGCAGTTCCGCGCAATCCTCGCCTGCTGTGAGCTGACGCGTTTGCACATCATGTTGCCGATGGTCACGAATTTGGCCGAACTGCGTCTGGCGCGGCAGATTCTCGAGCAGGAAGCGCGGGTTTTGGGCCTGGCGCACATGCCGAAGCTGGGAATCATGATCGAAGTGCCTGCCGCTGCGCTGATGGCCGATGTGCTGGCGCCGCACGTGGATTTTTTCTCCATCGGTACCAACGACCTCACCCAATACACGCTGGCCATGGATCGCGATCATCCGCGTCTGGCCAGCCAGGCGGACAGCTTTCACCCTTCGGTGCTGCGCCTGATTGCCATGACGGTGAAGGCTGCGCATGCCCACGGCAAATGGGTCGGCGTCTGCGGTGCGATGGCGTCTGAACGCCTTGCGGTGCCGTTGCTGCTGGGGCTGGGTGTGGATGAGCTGTCGGTGAGCGTGCCGTTGATTCCGGCGATCAAGTCGGCGGTGCGCGAAGTGAACCTGGCCGACTGTCGAATCATCGCCGAACAGGTATCGAACCTGGAAAGCGCCACTGATGTCCGAGAAGCCTTGCAGCAGTTTCATGGGGCGAAAGTCGATGCCTCGCCGGCTATGGAGAATTGAACATGTTCGACAAATTGCAGCAGGCATTCTGGAAAGCACTGACGCCGGATCTGGTACCGGATGAGGTGAAAGCCGTCGCCGAACCGATTGCCGGCCTGAGCGCCGAGATTGTTGCGGCGCTGGGCGGTGTGGATAACCTCAAGTCGCAGCAACCGCTGGCGCTGACCCGGGTGCGCGTGACGTTGCATGACGAGGCCCGTGTCGACCGTCAGGCCCTGAATATCGCCGGCGTGTCGGGCGTCATGTGCCTTGAGGGCGGTGTGCTGCACCTGATTACCGGGCTGCGCGCATAAGGCCGACAAGACGTGCGGCCGCAGGTCGCCCTTACTGTTTCTCAACTGCGGGTGTATCGTATTCGCCTTTTTGCGGATCCCTCGGGGTCTGTCGCTGATACGTGAGGTAGTTGAGTTCATGTCCTTTACCCGTCGCCAAATCCTCGGTGGCCTGGCCGGTCTTGTTGTCGTTGGCGTGGGCGCGGGAGGCGCGTCGCGTTACTGGCTGGGCAAGATGGCCGACGCCGAGGCCGGCCACGACTATGAACTGATCGCCGCGCCTCTCGACGTCGAGCTGGTGCCGGGGCACAAGACCGAAGCCTGGGCGTTCGGCCCGTCGGCACCGGGCACCGAGTTGCGCGTGCGCCAGGGCGAATGGCTGCGGGTGCGTTTCATCAATCACCTGCCGGTGGCGACCACCATCCACTGGCACGGCATCCGCCTGCCGCTGGAAATGGACGGCGTGCCTTATGTGTCGCAACTGCCGGTATTGCCGGGCGAATACTTCGACTACAAATTCCGCGTGCCGGACGCCGGCAGCTACTGGTATCACCCGCATGTCAGCAGCAGCGAGGAACTGGGGCGCGGGCTGGTCGGGCCGCTGATCATCGAAGAACGCGAGCCGACCGGGTTCAAGTATGAGAAAACCCTGAGCCTGAAGAACTGGCACATCGACGAGCAAGGCCAGTTCGTCGAGTTCAGCATCCCCCGCGAAGCGGCCCGTGGCGGTACCGCCGGGCGCCTGTCGACGATCAATGGTGTGCCGCTGCCGGTGATTGATCTGCCGGCCGGGCAGATCACCCGGGTGCGTTTGCTCAACCTCGACAACACCCTGACCTATCGCATCAATATTCCTGGGGTCGAAGCGAAGATCTACGCGCTGGATGGCAACCCGGTCGAGCCCCGCCCGTTGGGCAAGGAATACTGGCTCGGCCCCGGCATGCGCATTTGCCTGGCGATCAAGGCGCCGGCGGCGGGTGAAGAGTTATCGCTGCGCAACGGCCCGGTGCGCCTTGGCACGCTGCGTTCAGTCGCCAACACCGATGCGCCGACGGATTGGCCGAAAGCCCTGCCGGCCAACCCGGTGGCCGAGCCGGATCTGGCCAATGCGGAGAAACTCAACTTCAATTTCGAATGGGTCGGCTCGGTCTCGGTGAACACCGAAAACGGCAAACCGCCGAGCCTGTGGCAGATCAACGGCAAGGCCTGGGACATCACCGACAAGACCTGTGCTGACCGACCGATTGCCAGCCTGAAACTGGGTCAGAGCTATATTTTCGAACTGAAGAACATGACCCAGTACCAGCACCCGATCCACCTGCACGGCATGAGCTTCAAGGTGATCGCGTCGAACCGGCACAAAGTCGTGCCGTATTTCACCGACACCTATCTGCTGGGCAAGAACGAGCGTGCGCAAGTGGCGCTGGTGGCGGATAACCCGGGGGTGTGGATGTTCCACTGCCATGTCATCGACCACATGGAAACCGGCCTGATGGCCGCGATCGAGGTGAAGTGATGCGCCAGATCCGCCCGGCGGCGATCATCGACCGCAGCCGCGACCGCGACTTCATGCGCGAAGCCCTGACCCTCGCCGCACAGGGCGCCGCCCTCGGTGAGGTGCCGGTGGGCGCGGTGCTGGTGCAGGATGGCGTGATCATCGGTCGCGGCTTCAATTGCCCGATCAGCACCAGCGACCCGAGTGCCCACGCCGAAATGGTCGCGATCCGCGCCGCCGCGCAGGCAGTGGATAACTATCGCCTGCCGGGCAGCACGCTGTATGTGACGCTGGAACCGTGCAGCATGTGCGCCGGGCTGATCGTGCATTCGCGGGTGGCGCGGGTGGTGTACGGCGCGCTGGAACCCAAGGCCGGGATTGTGCAGAGTCAGGGACAGTTTTTTACCCAGGGCTTTTTGAATCACCGGGTGTTGTATGAGGGCGGGGTGCTGGCTGAAGAATGTGGTGCGGTGCTGACCGAGTTTTTCCGCGCCAGACGCACCAAAAGCCCCTCACCCTAACCCTCTCCCAGAGGGAGAGGGGACCGACCGAGTTGGATGGACCAAATCCGCCGACCTGAAATACCGAGTCGGACGCAAGTTTTGAAAAGCTCAATAATCAGCTCCCTCTCCCTGGGGAGAGGGCTGGGGTGAGGGGGTAGGCCCACCGCGGTCATGGGAAAATACGCTTACTTCCTGGCGACGATAACCGCCCGCATCGGCGCCGGCAGCCCTTCAATGGTTTTGCTGTGATCCTCAGGATCCAGAAAATCGCTCAGCGACTGATACTTCATCCACTCCGTCCCGCGTTGTTCTTCCACCGTCGTGGTACTGACATCCACACAACGAATATCGCTGAATCCGGCTCTGCGCAGCCACAATTCCAGCGCCGGCACCGACGGCAAAAACCACACGTTGCGCATCTGCGCGTAGCGATCTTCCGGCACCAGCACTTGGTGCTTGTCGCCTTCGACCACCAGGGTTTCCAGCACCAGTTCCCCACCCTTGACCAGGCAATCCTTCAGCGCCAGCAAATGCTCGATCGGCGAGCGACGGTGATAGAAGACGCCCATGGAAAAAACCGTGTCAAAGCCTTCCAGATTCGGCGGCAGGTCTTCAAACGGAAACGGCAGGTGCCAGGCATTCGGCTCGGACAAGTAACGCTGCACCGCCTGGAACTGGCAGAAGAACAGCCAGTTCGGGTCGACCCCGATCACGCTGTCGGCACCGGCGCCTAGCATGCGCCACATGTAGTAGCCGTTGCCGCAGCCGACATCGAGGATGCGTTTGCCCTTCAGGTCGAGGTGCGGGGAGACGCGCGACCACTTCCAGTCCGAGCGCCATTCGGTGTCGACATGCACACCGAACAGATCGAACGGCCCTTTGCGCCACGGCGACAGCCCCATCAGCGCGGTGCGCATCTGCGCGCGGGTGTCGTCGTCGCAATCGGTGTCGAGTTTCAGGCCGTTGAGCAGGTCGACTTCGCTTGGCTGGATTTTCGGCAAGGCGTCCAGCGCACTTTGCCAGCGCTCCAGATCGCCGTGGCCCTTCTCCATTTTCTTGTCGAGTTGCGCTTGCAGCGTGCTGGCCCATTCGGCCAGCGGTGTACCGGCCAGACGGCGGGCGAGGGGGGACAGATCAATCATGGCAAGGCAATCAACGAGGCAAAGTTAAGACACTGGAACCACGGCACGACTTTCGAGAACCCGGCGGCCAGCAGGCGTTCGCGGTGTTCTTCGAGGCTGTCGGGCTTCATGACGTTTTCGATGGCGCTGCGCTTCTGGGCGATCTCCAGTTCGCTGTAGCCGTTGGCGCGTTTGAACGCCACGTGCAGATCGGTGAGCAGCGCGTGCTCTTCGGCATCGTTGAAGCGCAGCTTCTCCGAGAGAATCAGCGCGCCGCCGGGCAACAACGATTGGCGAATGCGCGAGAGCAACGCGGTGCGCTGGTCCGGGGCGATGAATTGCAGGGTGAAGTTCAGCGCCACCACCGAGGCTGGTTGAAACTCCAGCGCGAGGATATCGCCTTCGATCACCTCGACCGGCAGCAATTCCTGAAACATCGAATCCTGACCGTTGAGGTATTCCCGGCAACGCTCGACCATCGCCGCCGAGTTATCCACAGCAATAACCCGGCAGCCGTCGGTGCGCACATGACGGCGCAGGGCTTGCGTGACTGCGCCGAGCGACGAACCGAGGTCGTAGAGCACGCTGTTCGGCTGGGCGAACTGCGCCGCGAGCACGCCGAGGTTTTCGACGATGGTCGGGTAACCCGGCACCGAGCGCTTGATCATGTCCGGGAACACCCGCACCACGTCTTCATTGAAGGCGAAGTCAGGCACCTGGGCCAAAGGCTGGGCGAATAGGCGATCGGGTTCTTTGCTCACGGCGGCGTCCGGCGGTGTCGGTGGAAAAGGCCGGCATTTTAGCCAAAGTGGCGCGGGGATGCTTGGGTTGTCTGATAAAGCACCGAGAGGGGTGTAATTTCTCGTCGTCAGGGATATGGCTTTCGCGAGCAGGCTCGCTCCCACAGGGGTATCGTGGTGTCCTGTGGGAGCGAGGCTGCTCGCGAAGAGGCCAGCGCGGTTTCCCGCCGTCAGTTCACCGAAATGGCGCAGTCAAAGGTTTCCACTGGCAGCACTTCCGGAGCCCACGGTTGTTGCGAGGTCAGGCGCAAGCGCCCGGTGCCGGCCGCGAAGGCCTGGAAGCGCCAGGTCGAAACCCCCGCTGCGCCCACCACGCCGGCATCTTCCGGATTGCTGTAAACCTCCGGGCTGAGCGCGCGCAACACGCCGCCAGCCGAATCCTGAATCGCCCAGCGGTAGCCGGTGGTCGGGTTGCTTGGCAGGCTGATGATCAGGTTTTGCCCGACGTTGAGCCGCACGGGGCATTCGCTTTGTTTTTCCACAGTCACGTTGTGTTTCGGTTGCGTGGCGCAGGCCGCCAGCAAGGAAAGGGCGAGGGGGAGAAACAGGCGAGTGGGGGACATAAGGTCAGCAGCTCCGGCAGTTACGACGAGCGGCGAGCATAACTGAAGATGAGACAAAGTGTGACAGTCAGGGAGAGTGGTGTTGCAAGAGCTGACGCCTTCGCGAGCAGGCTCGCTCCCACAGGGATAAGCGGTGTCGACAGTTTTTTGTATTCACCGCATCACCGTGTGGGAGCGAGCCTGCTCGCGAAGGCGGTATAGCAATGATCATCAGAAGAGAACCTTCACGTCCGCAAGCTTCTCAACGAAACGCACGGTATCGCCTGTCTCTGCTGATGAAGATATGGGTTGCCTCAGTCAATCCTTGGCCAGGTAAATATCGAAATCTGCGTTGATGTTCAAAATCAACCCGTTGGGTGTTTTGGCTTTTACCAACAAGGTCTTCGCGTGGTAGCGACGTTCATCGGTAACTTCCAGTTCAAGCGTTGCTTCAAGTATGTCCAGGCTCCAATTTATATATCCATCGCCCACGTAGCGCATTTCGCTATATTGCAACAGCGTAAATGGGCTCCCCACACTTGGATAGTGATAGGTTCCAGAAGTGATTTCTTTCTTCAAGTGAACTGAAAATGAGCGCGCATCACTGGTTATATAAGTGTCCTGGTAAACTGTTCCGCTTTGGGTGTTGAAGTTAATGTCTTCCAGAAAAAATGCATCAGTGTAGTTTAGGCCCGAAGAGTGAAATGGAGCTCGTGCAAATGACGTTTCGCCCGGTTCCGCAGAAACAGGAAACGTCGCGTTGAATTCTCCGGTCAGGTTTTGCAATCTCGTGCTTGCTGGAGTTCTTTTAGGCTGCATGCTGCTTGAAACTGTCGGACTGCTGTTGAAGGTCACTAGAACGTCAAAGCGCGACGTGATTTCAAGGATTTCTCCGTTGATCAGCACTTCGAATCGGAGCTCACCAGAGTAACGGCGCCCGTCTTCAGTAATGCTCAACTCAAGTTCAGCCTTGGTCGCCTTGTGAACCACGAAGTTGAAATTGGTGTCGGAGTTTTGAAATTCTCCATAGGTTACCTGGACCACTGAAGCGTCCCGCGGAAATACGTAGGTGCCCGATGCGATCTCTGATTTAAGCGTAATGCCTATGCTTCGATGGTCGCTGGTTGTCGTGGGTAATGGCTGCGTGCCCGAGTTGCTATCAAAGTTCAGATACTCAAGGGATCTGGCCATTCGGTTGTGCACTGTCTGCGAGTGATAGGGATAGCGTGCTTCGCCTGGATCGCCGGGTCTGGTGAATGAAGCTTCGAAGCGTCCGCAAAGGTTATGCATGTAGCGGGTATGAGGCGCGTTGTGATTGTTCATCAGGTACTCACGAGTAGACGACAAATAGAACAATCAGTGTGGGTAGTGCGCATGAAAAAAAGTACTGTCAGAGTTGACAGTACTTTAGATTCCTATGCTTGGATCTGACTGGTTTTAACAGCAGATTCATATAAGCGCTGCGGTACGCCCCGCAGCACTTAAACTCGCGTTAGAACAACACTTTCGCCACATCCGCAAACCGCTTGGCAAAGTGCACGGTAATCCCTTCCTTCAGGTAATCCGGCAATTCCTCAAAGTTACCCCGGTTCGGCTCCGGCAGAATCAATTCGAAAATCTTCTGCCGCCGCGCTGCGATCACTTTCTCGCGCACGCCGCCGATTGGCAGTACATGCCCGGTCAGGGTCAGTTCGCCGGTCATCGCCACGCCTTTTTTCGGTGGCTGATTACGCGCGAGGGAGAGCAGGGCGCTGGCCATGGTTACGCCGGCGCTCGGGCCGTCCTTCGGCGTTGCGCCTTCGGGCACGTGCAGGTGGACGAAGGCTTCGTCGAAGAACTTCGCATCACCGCCAAACTGTTTGAGGTGCGAGCTGACGTAGCTGTAGGCGATCTCTGCCGATTCCTTCATCACATCGCCCAGTTGCCCAGTGAGCTTGAAGCCGCGGTTGAGTGTATGAATTCTCGTGGCCTCGATCGGCAAGGTCGCGCCGCCCATGCTGGTCCAGGCCAGGCCGGTAATCACGCCGGTGCCGGACAGCACTTGCTCATTGCGGAATACAGGATGGCCCAGCGAGGCTTCGAGGTCTTTCGGGCCGAGTTTGATCACCGCTTTCGGATCGTCGATCAGCTTCATCACCGCTTTGCGCACCAGTTTGCCCATCTGCTTTTCCAGCTGCCGCACGCCGGCTTCACGGGCATAGCCGTCGATCAAGGCTTTGAGCGCTGTGTCGCTGATGCTCAGGCTGCCTTTTGATACGCCGGCCTTTTCCAGCAGTTTCGGCCACAGGTGACGCTTGGCAATGGCAACTTTTTCTTCGGTGATGTAGCCGGACAGGCGAATCACTTCCATCCGGTCCAGCAACGGGCCGGGGATCGAGTCGAGGGTGTTGGCGGTGCAGACGAACAGCACCTTCGACAGATCCATGCGCAGGTCGAGGTAGTGGTCGAGGAATTCGACGTTCTGCTCAGGATCGAGAGTTTCCAGCAGCGCCGAGGCCGGGTCGCCCTGGTAGCTCTGGCCCATCTTGTCGATCTCGTCGAGCATGATCACCGGGTTCATCACTTCGACGTCTTTCAACGCCTGCACCAGTTTGCCCGGCTGCGCGCCGATGTAGGTGCGGCGGTGGCCCTTGATCTCGGCTTCGTCGCGCATGCCGCCGACGCTGAAGCGGTAGAACGGCCGGCCGAGGGATTCGGCGATGGATTTGCCAACGCTGGTCTTACCCACGCCTGGCGGGCCGACCAGCAACACGATCGAGCCGCTGATTTCGCCTTTATAGGCACCAACGGCGAGGAATTCGAGGATGCGATCCTTGATGTCGTCCAGACCGGCGTGATGCTTGTCGAGGATTTTGCGCGCGTGCTTGAGGTCGAGTTTGTCCTCGCCGTACACGCCCCACGGCACCGATGTTGCCCAGTCCAGATAATTGCGCGTGACCGCGTACTCCGGCGAGCCGGTTTCGAGGATCGACAGTTTGTGGGTTTCTTCTTCGAGGCGTTTCTGCACCTGCGCCGGCAGGGTTTTGCCTTCGAGACGCTGCTGGAACTGTTCGAGGTCGGCGCTGCGGTCGTCCTTGGTCAGGCCGAGTTCCTGCTGGATGACCTTGAGCTGTTCCTTGAGGAAAAACTCACGCTGATGCTCGCCGATCTTGCGGTTAACTTCAGCGGAAATCTCTTTTTGCAGACGCGCTACTTCGACTTCCTTGCGCAGCATCGGCAGGACTTTCTCCATGCGCTTGAGCATCGGCACGCAGTCGAGCACTTCTTGCAGCTCGGGACCGGTCGCCGAGGTCAGGGCGGCGGCGAAGTCGGTCAGCGGCGACGGATCGTTGGGGCTGAAGCGGTTGAGGTAGTTCTTCAGCTCTTCGCTGTACAGCGGGTTGAGCGGCAGCAGCTCCTTGATCGCATTGATCAGCGCCATGCCGTAGGCCTTGACCTCGTCGGTCGGCTCGGTGGGCTGGTGCGGGTATTCGACTTCGACCAGGTACGGCGGGCGATGGTGTTTGAGCCAGGTCTTGATGCGCACGCGGCTCAGGCCCTGGGCGACGAATTGCAGTTTGCCGTTTTCGCGGCTGGCGTGGTGAACCTTGACCAGCGTGCCGTATTCGGGGAGAGCGCCGGTGTCGAAATGGCGCGGGTCTTCCTGGGGCGTGTCCATGAAGAACAGGGCCAGGGAGTGGTGTTCGGATTTGCTGACCAGTTCGAGGGTTTCGGCCCACGGCTCTTCATTGACGATGACCGGCAGGACCTGAGCCGGGAAGAACGGACGGTTGTGGATCGGGATGATGTAGACCTTGTCCGGCAGGTTTTGCCCGGGCAGTGCCAGGCCGGTGCCGGAGGAGGTGTGTTCGATGTGGTCGGTTTCGTAATCGTCGTGATTGTCCGGGCGATCTTGCTGGTCGGTCATGGGGCACCTGCGCAATAGGGTATGGGGTCGTAGATGGGGC
>NZ_RCOC01000009.1:0-34773 GCF_004307515.1 Pseudomonas sp. Sample_14
ACCCGAGCCTGCGAGGGCCGAACGTAGGAGCAAGCCTTTTGGGTTACCTTTTTGGCGTTTGAAAAAGGTGACCCGCCGTAAGGGCGGAACCCTAAGCAGCCGTTACCGCAGCAACGGATATGTACTCGGTCAACCGAACAAATCATCGCTCGACAACAAGCCTTCGCGAGCAGGCTCGCTCCCACAGAAATCGCAAGCGTACTGAAGGCTGAATCAATCCCCTACCCCTCTTCCCGCCCTTTGCCTTCACGATCACCACGGTAATGCCTGGCCAGCGGAAAATCCGGCAACCACGATTCACGCCGCACAATCCAGCTCTCATAGGTCGGCTTCAACTGATCCGGCGCATCCAGCGCGCCGAGGTTCACCTCGACCTCATCAGCACTGCGGTTGAACACGGAAGAACCACAGCGCGGACAAAAGTGCCGCCCCTGGTACTCATGGGTTTCGCCGGTAATCGTCACCGCGTCCACAGGAAATATCGCCGAGGCATGAAACAGCGCACCGTGGATCTTGCGACAGTCCAGGCAATGGCACAGTCCGATCCGGTAAGGCTCGCCAGAGGCTTGAAAACGCACATCGCCGCACAGGCATCCGCCGGTAAATGCAGTCATGGTTCAGCTCCATCGCGCTCGTGGTGTCACGCCCCCAGAGCCTATAACAGTCGGCGCTGCAATGCAGACGATGTTTCAGATGAAAGAACTCAATGTTGCCGCACTGCAACGGGCATTCGCCGGCCAGAGCTAATACACTCAGGGCGCTGACCTGCCGGGACGATCACGATGAAACACCCCACAGCGAAAACCCCCGAGAAAGCGCCGCGCTTCTGGCGCGACGACGCCCTGCCCTTCATCGAAGCGCGGGCGATCGCGGATGGGCGAGAAGTCTGCTATGCGCGGCATTCCCATGCGCATTTTTCCATCGGTGCGATCACCGCCGGGCGCAGCACCTATGTGCATGAGCAGGCGCAGTATGAGGTGGCGGCTGGCACCGTGGTGCTGATGAATCCCGGCGATGTGCATGCCTGCAATCCGATCGATGATCAGCCTTGGTCGTACGTGATGTTGTATGTCGAAACGCCGTGGCTGACGGATTTGCAGCATCAGCTGGGGTTTGCGGCGGAGCTGGAATTTCGACGGTTCTCCGATACGCATCTGACCGATGCCGAGCTGTTTGGCAAATTGATGGGGTTGTATGAGGTTCTGCTCGACGACCAGGTGGAGGCGCTGGCGAAACACAGCGCAGCGGTTGAGTTTTTCAGTGATTTGCAGGTCCGCCTGAATCCAGCGGACGAGCCCGTTGCCGAGCCGAATTTCAAGCTGGAGCGCGCCGCTGATTTCATCCGTGGACATTGCACCGAAGTGCTGAGCCTCGAGGCAATTTGCGCGGCGGCGCAACTATCGCCGTCATACCTGATTCGTGCGTTCAGGCAGCGTTACGGGATGACGCCCCATGCCTTCCTGGTCAACCAGCGCATCCAGTTCGCCCGCGAGCGTTTGCGCAGCGGCCAGTTGATTGCCGATGTCGCGCTCCAGGCCGGGTTTGCCGATCAGGCGCATTTTCAACGAGCGTTCAAACAGCATCTGGCGGCGACGCCGGGGCAGTATCGCGGCTGACTCCATACTCGAAGTTGAACCCTGCCCCCCTTGTGGGAGCGAGCCTGCTCGCGAACGCGGTGTGTCATTCAACACTTCGCTGACTGATCCACCGCATTCGCGAGCAGGCTCGCTCCCACAGGGGGTTGTGGTGAGCCTGTGAATCAAGTGAACAGCAAATAAAGCGCACTCACCGCCAGCAACAACGCCATCAACCGATTGAACCAGCGCATCACCGCCGCATTGCTCAGATACCCGCGCAAGAACGTCCCGGCATACGCCCAGCAGCCCACCGACAGATAACAGATCACCAGATACACCGCCGCAAACTGCCAGACCAGCCGCGCCTCGCCATCAGCGACAAACGCGCCCATGCCGGCCACGCATGCCAGCCAGGCCTTGGGGTTAAGCCATTGCATCACCGCGCCATAGAGCATAGACGGCGCGCGGCCGGATTCGCTGGTGTTCAACTGGCCGTCATCGCTGGCCAGTTTCCAGGCCATGAACAACAGAAACGCCACCCCGGCCCATTGCACCACGCGGGTCATGAATGGCCACGATTGCAGGACTTCATGCAGGCCCAGGCCCATAAGCACCAGCAACAGCACAAAACCCAGCGTCGCCCCGGCCACATGCCGCTGGCTGGCGCGGAAACCGTACTGCGCGCCTGAACTCAAGGCGACGATATTGACCGGCCCGGGGGTGATGGATGCGGCGAGGGCAAACGCCGCCATGGAAAGAATCAGACTCATTGCACACCTGCTTCAAACGAGGAACGAGGTGGCTACGGTAGCGAGCGGGGGATTTGCGGTATTGAAGAAAATGACCCTGAGGCTGCAAATCTGATCGTTCCCACGCTCTGCGTGGGAATGCAGCCCGGGACGCTCTGCGTCCCATTCAGAGCGTGGGAACGATCGAAACCTACAAGGGGCAATCAGGCCAGGCGCGGCACGGTGAAGCGGAATTCGCTGCCCTGCCCCGGCTCGCTCTCGGCGACGATCTGGCCGCCATGGGCTTCGACGATGCCTTGAGTGATGTACAAACCCAGGCCAGTGCCGGTCGGGTTGCCTTCCTTTATCGTCCAGTAGCGATCAAACACATGCGGCAAGTGCTCCTTGGGAATGCCTTCGCCACTGTCACGCACGATAAACACGATCTCGTCGCCCACCGATTTGGCGTGCACGCCGACGGTGCCCATGCGCGGGGTGAATTTGATGGCGTTGCCCACCAGGTTCGACAACACCTGAAACAGCCGCTCAGGGTCGGCGTGGATGCGCAGGTCAGGATCGGCCTGGAAGGAAATGCTGATGTCCTTGTCATGGGCCAGCGGCGACAGCAACGCTTGGGCCTCTTCAAAGATGTGCCCGACCTCCAGCGCCTGCGGGGTGATGGAGTAGCGCCCGGCGTCGATTTTCGAGGTATCGAGCAGGTCTTCCAGCAACGTGTTCATCCGCGCCGTGGCCTGCTGCATGGTGTCGATCGCCGTGGAAATGCGCCGTGAGGTGTGCGCGCCTTCCGAGCTGAAGGCTTTCTGCATCATGCCGCAGAGCATCGAAATCACCGTCATCGGGTTGCGCAGGTCGTGCGAAACCACCGCCACCAGATCATCGCGCGCCTGCACCGCCTCCTGTTCACGACGTACCTGACGGGCCAGATCGTTTTCCAGCGCCGAACGGCGCAGGTCATTGGCGGCGAACCGGTCACCGTGGCTCCACTTGGCGGAGATCCCGGCCATCTCGACCTTCCAGATCTCAAACGAGGTACGCGGACGCAGGCGCATCCCGGCGTCGGAGTTTTCCAGATCCAGCGGCTTGCGCGGGTCGCCGCTCCAGTTGATGTTTTCCTTCACTTCCGGACGGAACCACAGCACGCCGTTGTCCACCGGTTTCGGCAGGCTCATGGCAAGCACACCACTGGCTACCGACTGATACTGCGCCGCAGGTGGGTAAACGCTGGACAGGTGATGGCTGGCGAACACCGGCTCGCCGCGCGCCTGCAACCACTTGTGCAGCGCGCGAATTTCTTCCGGTTCAGGGCAGTTGCCGTAACGGTGCAACTGCTTGTCTTCGATGATCGCAATGCCGCCGGCATTGACCAGCGCCATCAGCGTCGCTGGCTGCTGGGCGAGGCCGTCGAAGACGTTTTGCGGCGAATCGACCATCGCCTGATTGAGCCGCGCCAGCGCTTCGACCTTCTCTTCGCGCTGGCGGGTCAACTCAAGGGTTTCCATGGCGCTGATCTGCAATGACAGAACCTGGCCGATGGTCTGGCAAGCCATGCGCAATTCATGCGGCACGTGCAGCGGCTGGCGATTGCCGCAGCTGATCAGGCCCCAGAGCTTGTCGCCCTTGAGCAGGGAAATGCTCATCGACGACAGCACGCCCATGTTCTTCATGTACTGGCAGTGAATCGGCGAGACGCTGCGCAGCGTGGCGAAACTGAGGTCCAGCGGCGTCTGCGTGTCCGGGCGCAGTTTCGGCACCAGTGGCACCGGCTGATAATCGGCGTTGGGGATGATCCGCAGCCAATTGGTGCGATACAGCTCGCGCGCCTGCTCGGGAATGTCCGAAGCCGGGAAGAACAGGCCGTTGAACACTTCCATCGATGGATCGGACGCTTCGGCGATGACCTGACCGTGGCCCTCCTCCTCAAAGCGATAGATCAGCACCCGGTCGTAACCGGTCATGGCCTGGATTTCCTTGACGCTGATGTCGTACAGGGCCTGCAGCGTGGTCGCCGCTTGCAGGCGCTGGAGCATGCGGCCCAAGTGGGTATTGACCCCGGCGACGTTGCGCGGCTGGAAATTCTTCACGTGAATTTCCAGTTCGAGAATCAGCACGCCCTGATGGCGGTGCAGCAAACCTTCGAATTCAGTGCCGTTAAGCTCGAAACGCAGGGGCGCTGCCTCGGAGAACGTCGCCTCTTGCAAGGCTTGCAGCACTTGCGCGGTGTGTTCGGCGCCGATCAGGCTGTGCAGCGGCTGGCCGATCAAGGATTCGGGCGCGCGGGCCTGCAGGGTTTCGACGTTGGCGCTGACCTGAATGATCTGCAGCGCAGGCTCGGTCAGGGTCAGCAGCAGACCATGGGGCTGGATCGCGCCGGGAAAGCGGATCGGCTCGTCGGCACAGTTGGCCAGCAGTTCTTCAAAGGCTTGTTGGTCTTGCGGGTTCATGCCAGTACCTCCTGGCGCTCGAGCCACTGCTCGAAACAGCTGAATGTGGTTTGTGCTGCGCTGACCACGGCCGCGCGTTCGCTGGCCGCCATGGGCCGGTTGCTCAGGTATTCGATGAACTCGCGCCAGCGCCGCCCGGTGGCCGCGCCGTAGACATCGAGGAAGGCAGCGCCATTGTCGGCGTCCAGATTCAGCCGCGCGGCGATCTCGCGACGCAGGATCTGCCCGCCGAGGGTCGCGCCTTCGAGTACGTACAAAACGCCGAGACTGGCGGCGCTGGAGTCAATGACTGGCAGATCTTCACACAGCGGCAAATCATCAGCGGTTGCCCCCAGTGCCCGCAGGTCCGCACGCAGGGTGTCAGCCTTCAGACGAGGCAGCAGATTGAAATCGTCCGGGACCGCGCCACTGGCGAGCAACGCCTGTTCGAGCGGCTGATAGAACCCGTAATAGGCCTGCATCAAGCGCTCGAAAGCGGGGGTATCGAGGGTGTCGGAGAAAAAAGGAAGGCGTTTTTCCAGTGCAATGTGCAGTTCGGCTGTGCCGGCCCGCAGATCTTGCAGCACCGGTGGCACATAAACCTCACGGGCCTTTGCTTGCATGTAGATCGCTCTTGGTGGGACCCGGCAGGGGCCATTCTGGGTGGGCTCGACGTGGGGGGAATTTATCACGCCACGCAGCTTTTTCTGCCTGCCGAAGCGTTTTTTCTGTCGAACTGCGACCCTATGACAGGTTCAGAGTGGCGCCGGATCAGAAAAGTTCGACCGACGCCATTATCCTGCCACTGCTGACCACCTCAATCAGCGCCGTCGTTCTGCACCGATGGATCGCCGTTGGCCGGTACGCTGCTGTCGACAACGGGTTTCGAAGGATTGTTTTTTTCGGCCCCGGGATAACCGGGCAGACCGCGAGTATCGTCCGGCGTCATGACATCCTCGTTATCGCGACTAACGTCCCAGTCGGTGGTGGCGTTGGGGTCTTCATCGCGCCCGGCCGTGCCGATGGCGAAGCCGTCGTCGTTGGGATTGACGGTTTGGTTAAGCGCTTTGTCGTTGCTGGATGGGTTGCTCATGTGTGCCTCCAGAACACGTTGATCGGACTTGTTTGGAAACGCCTTGGCCGCTCAAGTGCAATGGACAAGACCAACGGTGCATTCGCGGGGCACTGGTCGCCCGGCGTGAACCACCGCAACGGCGCACGGTTCTCAAGAGAAACACTTGCTCGAGCACTGTCATGAGCCACCCGCGATTCGGCATTGAGGAAGAGTACTTTCTCACTGACCTGCAGAGCCTGCGCATGATCGGTAGTCCGCCGCCACAGGCCATCGAGGCTTGCCGGGCGGCGCTGGGTGTGTGGTTTGCCACAGAGATGTTCCAAGGCCAGATCGAAGTGGCTTCGCCGGTGTTCAGCGATTTCGAGCACGCCAGTGATTTTCTGCGAGGCAGCCGTCAGGCCTTGCGCACGGCCCTGGAGCCATTTGCTCTGGGCATGCTCAGCGCCGGCAGTCATCCGCTGGCCGACTGGCGCGAGCAGGTTCCGACCGACGAGGAACATTTCCAGTATCTGTTCGAACGCTACGGCCATGTCGCCCGCCGCAGCGTGCTGTCGGGGCTGCATGTGCACGTCGAGGTGGCAGAGCCGCTGGATCGCATTGCGGTGATGAACGAAGTGCTGCCGTGGACGCCGCTGCTGTTGGCGCTGAGCTGTTCGTCGCCGATCTGGGATGGCGCCGCCAGCGGCTTCATGAGCTATCGGCAGACCGCGTGTGACGAGTGGCCACGCATGGGCATCCCGCCGCTGTTCGCCGATCAGCGCCATTACGACGAGCACTTGGCGTTTCTCACGCGCATCGGCGCCATCACTCAGCCAGGCGAATGCTGGTGGGGAGTGCGTCCGGCCGCGCGTTTTCCGACCCTGGAACTGCGCATGACCGACGCTTGCCCTCGGGTCGACGATGCGCTGACCCTGGCGGCGTTTTTCCGCGTATTGGTGGCTCATGCCAGTGCACAGCGGCGGCCCGGTTTGCTGTACGACCAGACCGCGCGTTCGATGCTTGAGGAAAATCGCTGGCGGGCCAAACATCAGGGGATTCATGCGCGCTTTTTGGTCGAAGGCATCGACGGCGACTGTTCGCTCGCGCAGTGGCTGGAGCTGGCCGAGCAGCGCTTTGCCGAGACGGCGCAGATACTGGGCGCGGCGCAGTTGTTCGAGCGTGCCCGGGCGATCATCGACAGCGGCACCAGCGCCGACCGGCAACTGGCGCTGTTCAACCTCGCGTCTGAACAAGCGCAAAACGGCCGCTCGGCCCTCGGGCAAGTGGCCGAGCTGCTGCTTCAGGAAACCGCAGGTTGATCGCTCTCGGACGGACCTTTGAGTTCGACCTGATTGCCGTCCGGATCAAAACAGTAAAGCGACAAGCCGTAACCCTCGGCGCCGAAACGCCTGGCGGCTTTCTCCACGGTCACCCCGAACGATTGCAGGTGTGCGATGAGCGCGGCTTCATCGAACGGTTCGATGCGCAGGCAGAAGTGGTCGACATTGCGTCGCTGCGCCTGCGCCGCGCCACCGCCCTTGCGCCCGAGTTCGCCGTGCAAGTCGATCAGATCGATCATCGACGTGCCAGCGCGCAAATGCACCAGCCCCAGCGGCTGGTTATGCCTGACCACTTCGGCGCCGAACACGTTGGCGTAGAAATCGATGCTGCGTTGCAGGTCGGCGACGCGCAGGACGATATGATCGATGCGCTGAATGGAAAACGGCTGCATGGTTTGGCTTCCTCGAAAGCGGCGACCCGCTCATTGTGCTGCACAAGGGAAAAAATTCACTGTCGATTTTTCGGTGGAGCCATCGACAAAGCGGATTTACTCTCTGGCCATGAACATACCAGCCGCTGTCCTGCCGCCACACGCCGAAATGGTTCGCGCCATGCTCGAGCGCGACACTGCCTATGAAGGCGTGTTCTTCACCGCCGTGAAAACCACCGGGATCTTTTGCCGTCCCAGTTGCACGGCGCGCAAGCCGAAACCGGAGAACGTCGAATTTTTCGCCCACGCCGACGAGTGCCTGTGCGCCGGTTACCGCGCCTGCCTGCGCTGTAAACCGCTGGACGCAGCAGCCATCGCTCCAGACTGGGTGCAGCGCCTGCTCAATGCGGTGGACGCCGATCCCGAACGGCGCTGGAGCGATGCGCAACTGCTCGCCGAGGGCATCGAACCGCTGAAACTGCGACGCTGGTTCAAGCAGCATTTCGGTATGACTTTCCACGCTTGGCTGCGCACACGGCGCCTCGGCATGGCGCTGGGCGGGATCAGGCAAGGCACGTCGATCGATCACGCGGCGTTCGACTCCGGCTACGAGTCGCTCAGCGGTTTTCGCGATGCGTTTCAGAAGTCCTTCCACATCACCCCGGGCCGTGCGGCCAACAGTGAGCCGTTGCTGTTCACACGCCTGACCACGCCGCTGGGGCCAATGATCGCCATGGCTGAGCAGCGTGGGCTGGTGTTGTTGGAGTTTCTCGATCGACCGGCGCTGACCCGTGAAGTCGAAGCCCTGCAAAACCGTTACGGCTACGCGGTTGCGCCGGGGCACAACGCGCACTTGCAGCAGATCGAGGTGCAACTGGCGGATTACTTTGCCGGCAAGCTCACTCGGTTCAGCGTGCCGCTGCACCTGCCCGGCAGCGCTTTTGCCCGTGAGGTGTGGGCGGCGCTGCTGCAAATTCCCTATGGCCACACCAGCACGTACGGCGCCATCGCGGCAGGCCTGGGCAAACCCGGCGCCAGCCGTGCCGTCGGCCTGGCCAACGGGCACAATCGCCTGTCGATCGTGGTCCCGTGCCACCGAGTGATCGGCGCCGACGGCTCGCTGACCGGTTATGGTGGCGGACAACCGCGCAAGGCGTTCCTGCTCAGGCTGGAAAACGCCGCGCTGCAAATGACTCAACAATTGGCTTTTTGAGCCATGCGATCCAACGCGCAAGTAGGGATTTCGATGAGTACGTCCGTATCACCGCAACATGGCTGACATGTATGAGATGGCCAGCGCTTTTCTGGCCGCGATAGACACTGACTGGCAGCGCCATATCAGCGCCGTCGGCCCGTGCCTGCATCAGCCACATCCAGCGCGCGATCCCTATGAATCGCTGGTCCGGGCGATTGCCTATCAGCAACTGCACGCCAAGGCCGGCGATGCGATCCTTGGGCGTTTGATGGGGTTGTTCCCCGGCCAGTCGTTTCCGCGTCCGCAGCAGATTCTGGCTACCGAGGTCGAGCGACTGCGTGCTTGTGGCTTTTCAGCGAGCAAGATCGCGACGATTCAAGGGATTGCCCAGGCGACGCTGGACGGCGTGGTGCCCGATTACCCGACTGCACGGGCGATGGACGATGAAACCCTGATCGAACGCCTGACCAGTTTGCGCGGTGTCGGCCGCTGGACCGTGGAGATGCTGTTGATCTACAGCCTGGAACGGATGGATATCCTGCCGGCGGATGATTTTGGCGTACGTGAGGGATATCGGCGCTTGAAGGGACTGGAGCTGCAGCCGACGCGCAAACAGATGATCGAGATTGGCCAGGCGTGGAAGCCTTATCGGACGGTTGCAGCCTGGTATCTGTGGCGCGTGGCCAAGGCTTAGACCGCGTTATCGTTCTTCGCGAGCAGGCTCGCTCGCACACTGAATCAGCGTTCGGCGCTCTGTTTCCGCGCTTCTGGAGTGAGGGGGAAATCGAACTGGCGCTGCAAATCTTCAGCCTTGAGAATCTCGAACAAAGCCTGCGCCGCCGCCGACAGCTCATTGCCCGGCTCGGTCAACACGCCAATCGCCCGTTCGACAGAATCATTCAAGGTCAGGCAATGCGCACCGAGCTCGCGCATCTGCCCCGCGCACAATGCCGGCACCGCGCTGACCCCAAGCCCGCTGGCAACCATTCGCCCGACGGTCGCCAATTGATGGCTCTCGAACTCCACCGGCAACTTCATTCCGCGCGCCTGCAAATGCTCTTCGAGCATGACCCGCACGGTCGATGGCCGCTGCAGGGTGATGAACGGTTGCTCCAGCAAGGTATGCCAATCGATATCGGCGCGACCGGCCAGCGCTGAATCGGCCGGCACCACGGCGACAAAGCGATCGACATACAGCGGCGTGAACGTCATCGATGTGCTCTGCATCGGCGCGAACGCCACACCGAGTTCAACCTGACGATCGCGGACCATTTCCAGCACTTGCTCGTTGATCACGTCGTTGACCGTGACGTTGACGTTCGGATAACGCGCGCGGAAGCTCTTGAGAATCGGCGGCAGCAGATTGCCGGCAAATGACGGCATCGCCGCCAGCGTCACGCGTCCGCGTTGCAGGCTGAAACGCTGGCGCATCTCGTCTTCGGCGTTGTCCCAATCGGCGATCAAGCGGCGCGCCAGCGGCAGCAGGGACTCGCCTTCCGGGGTCAGCGCGACATTACGCGTGTTGCGGCTGAACAAGCGCCCTCCCAGCCCCTCTTCCAGGGCTTTGATGGTCAGGCTCAGCGCTGACTGCGACAGGTGCAGACGCTCGCAGGCCACGGCGAAGCTCAGGCTATGGGCCACGGCGAGAAAGGCACGGATCTGTTTGATGGTCATGTCGCTTTGCTCCAGTTGCAAGCTGCAAGCGTCAAGCTGCAAGCTGCAAGCTGTGATGCGATGGCCCTGATCGTTCCCACGCTCCTGCGTGGGAATGCAGCCCGTGACGCTCCGCGTCACTGGACGCGGAGCGTCCCAGGAGGCATTCCCACGCGGAGCGTGGGAACGATCATCGCCGAACGCGTATTAGTGAGCTTTATCAATCAATCAACCGTAAAAATCAACTTAACAAATATATTCCGCAGAGAGACACTTCAGTCATTCGGCTAGCCAGCCGCCCGCAAATAATAAAAGAGGTGCCTATGGCAGGTTTCGACAAGCGTGTGTATTCCTACGAGGAAGCGATGGCCGGGCTGGAAGACGGCATGACCGTTATCGCCGGCGGCTTTGGTCTGTGCGGCATTCCGGAAAACCTGATCGCCGAGATCAAGCGCAAGGGCACCCGTGACCTCACCGTGGTATCCAACAACTGCGGCGTCGATGGTTTCGGCCTTGGCGTGCTGCTCACCGACCGCCAGATCAGCAAAGTCATCGCTTCCTACGTCGGCGAAAACAAGCTGTTCGAAGAGCAACTGCTCAAGGGCGAGATCGAAGTCATCCTTACCCCGCAAGGCACCCTCGCCGAAAAAATGCGCGCGGGCGGCGCTGGCATTCCGGCGTTCTTCACCGCCACTGGCGTTGGCACCCCGGTTGCTGAAGGCAAGGAAGTGCGGGAATTCAAGGGTCGCAAGTACCTGATGGAAGAATCCATCACTGGCGACTTCGCCATCGTCAAAGGCTGGAAGGCCGACCATTTCGGTAACGTCGTTTACCGTCACACCGCGCAGAATTTCAACCCGCTGGCCGCGACCGCCGGCAAGATCACCGTGGTCGAAGTCGAGGAAATCGTCGAGCCCGGCGAACTCGACCCGACGCAGATCCACACCCCGGGCATCTACGTCGATCGAGTCATTTGCGGCACGTTCGAAAAACGCATCGAACAGCGCACCATCCGCAAATAATTCAGGCCTACGGAGAACAACAACATGGCACTTACCCGCGAACAAATGGCTCAGCGCGTCGCCCGCGAAATGCAGGACGGCTACTACGTGAACCTCGGCATCGGCATTCCGACCCTGGTCGCCAACTACATCCCCGAAGGCATGGAAGTCATGCTGCAATCGGAAAACGGCCTGCTCGGCATGGGCCCGTTCCCGACCGAAGAAACCATCGATGCCGACATGATCAACGCCGGTAAACAAACGGTGACGGCACGGATCGGCGCGTCGATCTTCAATTCCGCCGAATCCTTCGCGATGATCCGCGGCGGCCACGTCGACCTGACCGTCCTTGGTGCATTTGAAGTCGACGTTGAAGGCAACATCGCTTCGTGGATGATCCCAGGCAAACTGGTCAAGGGCATGGGCGGCGCGATGGATCTGGTGGCCGGCGCCGACAACATCATTGTCATCATGACCCACGCCTCGAAGGACGGTGAGTCCAAGCTGCTGGCCAAATGCAGCCTGCCGCTGACCGGTGCCGGCTGCATCAAGCGCGTGCTGACCGACCTCGCCTATCTGGAAATTGAAAATGGCGCTTTTGTCCTCAAGGAACGCGCACCTGGCGTCAGCGTCGAGGAAATCGTCGCCAAAACCGCTGGTAAACTGATCGTCCCGGATCATGTACCGGAAATGCAGTTCGCTGCCCAGTGAGGAATTCGCACATGCAAGACGTCGTCATTGTTGCCGCCACGCGTACCGCGATCGGCAGTTTTCAGGGCTCCCTGGCCAATGTATCCGCTGTAGACCTGGGCGCGGCGGTGATCCGCCAGTTGCTCGAGCAGACCGGCCTCGACGGTGCGCAGGTCGATGAAGTGATCATGGGCCAGGTGCTCACCGCTGGCGCCGGGCAGAACCCGGCACGTCAGGCCGCAATCAAGGCGGGGCTGCCCCATGCCGTACCGGCCATGACCCTGAACAAGGTTTGCGGTTCGGGCCTCAAGGCTCTGCACCTGGGCGCGCAAGCGATCCGTTGCGGCGACGCCGAGGTGATCATCGCCGGCGGTCAGGAAAACATGAGCCTGTCCAACTACATCATGCCGGGTGCGCGCACCGGTCTGCGCATGGGCCACGCGCAAATCGTCGACACCATGATCAGCGATGGCCTGTGGGATGCGTTCAACGATTACCACATGGGCATCACTGCCGAGAATCTGGTCGACAAGTACCAGATCAGCCGCGAACAGCAGGACGCCTTTGCTGCCGCGTCTCAGCAGAAAGCCGCCGCCGCGATCGAGGCCGGGCGCTTCGTTGATGAAATCACGCCGATCCTGATCCCGCAGCGCAAAGGCGATCCGGTGGCGTTCAAGGTCGACGAGCAGCCACGCGGCGATACCAGCGCAGAATCTCTGGCGAAACTGCGTCCGGCGTTCAAAAAGGACGGCAGCGTCACCGCTGGCAACGCCTCGTCGCTGAACGACGGTGCCGCTGCTGTGATTCTGATGAGTGCCGAGAAAGCCATATCGCTGGGCCTGCCGGTTCTGGCGAAAATTGCTGCGTATGCCAACGCTGGCGTCGACCCGGCGATCATGGGCATCGGCCCGGTATCGGCGACCCGCCGCTGCCTGGACAAGGCCGGCTGGAACATCGACCAGCTCGACCTGATTGAAGCCAACGAAGCGTTCGCTGCGCAATCGCTGGCCGTGGCCAAGGACCTGCAATGGGATCTGGACAAGGTCAACGTCAACGGCGGCGCCATTGCCCTCGGCCACCCGATCGGCGCATCAGGTTGCCGCGTGCTGGTGACATTGCTGCACGAAATGCTCAAGCGCGATGCGAAAAAAGGTCTGGCGACCTTGTGCATCGGCGGCGGTCAGGGCGTGGCATTGGCGCTGGAACGCGCCTGATACGGAGTTCAAGGTTGACGGCGGATCCACGACATCCGCTGTTGGCTGGCAACAAAAAACCCGGTGCGATTTGCGTTGCACCGGGTTTCTTTTTGCCTGTCTACGATCGGTGGTGAATGTTCTGGCCCCTTCGCGAGCAGGCTCGCTCCCACAGGGAAATGCATTCCAGAATGTGGGAGCGAGCCTGCTCGCGAAAGCGCTTGTTCAGGCGACAACCACTCAAGGCTTGCGCAACAGATAGGTATCCATAATCCACCCATGCTCCGCCCGCGCCGCTTTGCGCACCCGTTCGATCTCATCGGCGACATCCGCCAGCCGACCGCTGAGCAGAATCTCGTCCGGCGTGCCCAGGTAAGCGCCCCAGAAAATCTCGGTCTGCCGATCCGCCACCCGCTGGTAGGAATCCTCGGCATCAAGCATCACCACCAGACTGTCCGCTTCACCCACCTGCCCCGCCGCCAATCGCCGGCCTGTGGTGATTTCTACTGAGCGACCAATCGTGTTCAAAGGTATTTTGTGCTGCGCAGCCAGGGCCTGAACGCTGGTGATCCCCGGTATCACTTCGTATTCAAACTGACAGCGGCCTGATGCCTGAAGCGCCTGAAGAATCCGCAATGTGCTGTCGTATAACGCCGGATCGCCCCAGATCAGAAACCCGCCGCACTGGCCGTCGGACAATTCTTCATTGATCAGCTGTTCGAAGGTCTGCTGCTTGGCGCGATTCAGTGCATCGACGCTGGCCGTGTAGTCGACATCGCCGCGCTCGCGCTGCGGGCTGCTGGCTTCGACAAAGCGATAAGCGTGGTCGGTGATGTAGCGCTCGCAGATCTCTCGGCGCAGGTCGATCAGCGTCTGCTTGCTCTGGCCTTTATCCAGCAGAAAGAACACATCGACCCGATTCAGCGCTTTCACCGCCTGCATGGTGATGTAGTCCGGATTGCCGGCGCCAATGCCGATGACCAGCAGCTGTTTCATCAGAATTCCTCGTCAAGGGCCATGCCCGGCAAGCGTAGTCGCCAGATGCCATTGAAGCGCAAGTCGATCATCCCCAGAGGCTCGATGTCGATTGCATTGAACGCCGCGCCTTGCAGCACCTGCATCAGCGCCGCGCGCATGACGAACGGATGGGTGACCGCCGCTATATGCCCTGGGGTTTCGGCGATGGTGTCCAGCCACATTGAGACCCGCTGCGTCAGTTGCCTGACTGATTCGCCGCCATGGGGCGCCGCTTCAGGATCGGCCAGCCAGGCTTGCAAAGCCTGGTTTTCGTTGGCTTGCAGATCCTTGATCGACTGGCCGTGCCAGCGTCCCCAATCGCAATCGCGCAGGGCTTGATCAATCTGCGCATCGACGCCAAACCATGCCGCCGTTTGCTGAGTTCTCAACTCCGGGGCACACACCAGCCGCCGTGTTACCGCCAATCGCGCCCTGAACGCGTCGGACGGAACAGCCAGATTTTCAACAGGCTCGTCCGTAGGAAAACGCGCTAGTTTCTGTGCGACGGTTCGCGCATGGCAAATCAGTGTCAAACGGCTACTTGGCACAAGCAGGTTCTCGGTCGAAAGATAAAACAAACAATGGCACATGGCCGATATGCGTCGCATTGTGCCGCAAAACCTCGGCGTTCAGGGTTGTCACCGGCCCGTCGCTGAGTTTGGGATAGGCAATGTCTGACACAACAATCGGCAAAGGACTACAACAGTGCGCTACTTCGACGTAGCCCTTATTACACGGGCACCTTGCACAGTTTTGGTGCTCGAAAAACCTGTACAAAAATTAGCTAGACATGTAACACCCATTACATAAATACTCGTTTAACGGATTGTGAAACGAATTCGACACCCCATCCAGCAGGAGCCCGGATGCCCCCTCTCAGAGACCTGATCACCGATCCCGGCCTGGACCTGACGCCATCGGAGCGCAAAGTCGTTCGCGCCCTGCTCGATCAGTATCCACGCAACGGTCTCGGGCCTATGGCGCGACTGGCCGAACATGCCGGCGTCAGCGATCCGACCATCGTGCGTCTGGTGAAAAAGCTCGGTTTCGGCGGTTATGCCGAATTCCAGGAAGCCCTGCTCAGCGACATGGACCATCGCCTGCGTTCACCGCGCACGCTGTTGCAGCCGCGCTCGCAGCAGAACAAGGACGATGCCTGGGCGCATTACCTGGCGGACAGCCAGCGCTTGCTGATCGACACTCAAGCCCTGACCCAGCCTGAAGATGTGCGCATCCTCGTGGAATGGCTGCTCGACAGCCGCCATCAGGTCTACTGTTTCGGTGGCCGCTTCAGCATTCTGCTCGCCAACTACCTGCTCAACCACCTGCGTCTGCTGCGTCCCGGCTGCTTCGCCCTGGAAGACAACGCCCTGCTGCCCGACCGCTTATACGATCTGCAACGTCAGGACGTGGTGCTGGTGTTCGACTACCGGCGCTACCAGACCCAAGCTTTGCGCGTTGCGCAGGCGGCGAAGAACAACAACGCGCGAGTGGTGTTGTTCACCGATGTCTACGCCTCGCCGCTGCGCGAATTGGCCGACCTGATCATCAGCGCGCCGGTGGAATCGGCGTCGCCGTTCGACACCATGGTGCCGGCGCTGGCGCAGGTCGAGGCGTTGATTGCCTGCCTGACCTTGCGCGTGCCGGACCCGGCCGATCGCCTGGAAGGCATCGATGCCCTGCGCAACGACTTTGCGACTCACCTGCTGGAGGACAAATAAGGATGTTCAGCCTTCCCCACCGCTCGCCTCGGGACCTGCCGTTTGCGACCAACCACACCGCTTTGTTGCTGGTGGACATGCAGCGCGCCTGGCTCGAACCGCAATTCGACCCACACCTGAGCGAGCCGGATGCCGAGTATTTTCTCCAGCGCACGCGCAGCCAGGTGGTGCCCAACCAACAGCGTCTGCTGGGCGCCTTTCGTCAGGCGCAGCAGAACGTGCTGCACACGATTATCGAAAGCCTGACCGCCGACGGTCGCGACCGCTCGCTGGATCACAAACTGTCTGACATGCACTTGCCCAAGGGCAGCGTGCAGGCTCAGGTCATCGCTGAGCTGACCCCGACCGAAAACGAAATCGTGCTGCCGAAGACATCCTCCGGGGTGTTCAATTCAACCAACATCGATTACGTGCTGCGCAATCTGCAAACCCGGCATCTGATCATCGCCGGCATCGTTACCGACCAGTGCGTCGACATGGCCGTGCGCGATGCCGCCGATCGTGGCTATCTGGTCACGCTGGTGGAGGATGCCTGCGCCACTTACACAGCTGAACGCCATCACGCCTGCCTCAACGCGATCAAGGGTTACTGCTGGATCACCGACACCGAAACCGTGCTCGGCCGTTTGCAGGAGATGCAGCCATGAGCCCGCGCCTGACGCCTTTACCGATGACCACGCTGGTGACAACCGACCTGATCGGCATTACCCGTGGCCGCTCGTTTCCCAGCGATGAGCTGGAGCATTACCAGGCAGCGGGTTGCGGCTGGGTCCCGGCCAACAGTGCGTTGACGCCGCAAGACATCATCGCTTCGAGCAATCCGTGGGGCGCGTATGGCGACCTGCGGCTGATTCCCGATCTGAGCAGCCGCGTCACTGTCGGCAGCGGTCCGGATGCCAATGCGCCGGTGCTGGATTTCATTCACGCCGACATTCGTGAGACCGACGGCCAGGCATGGGGCGCCTGCCCGCGCACATTGCTGCGCGATGAAATCGAGCGCTATCACGATGAGTTGGGGTTGCAAGTCAACGCCGCCTTCGAACATGAATTCAACCTGCACGCAGGTATTGCCGAACACGCGGCGTTCTCTCTCGAAGCGCAGCGTCAGGGCGCCGAATTCGGCGGCTGGCTGCTCAGCGCCCTGCGCGCCGGCGGCGTCGAGCCGGAAATGTTTCTGCCGGAATACGGCAAGCACCAATACGAAATCACCTGTCGACCGACTCTTGGCGTAGCCGCAGCGGATCGCGCAATCAACGTGCGCGAAATCACCCGGGAAATCGCCCGGCAAATGGGCCTGGATCTGAGTTTTGCGCCGAAGACTGCCGCCGAGGCGGTGTGCAACGGTGTCCATCTGCACCTCAGCCTGCTCGATCTGGCCGGCCAGCCGATGCTCTACGACGCTGGCACCAGCAACGGCCTGTCGAGCATCGGTCAGCACTGGGCTGCCGGAGTCCTGCATTTTCTACCGGCGCTGTGCGCATTCACCGCGCCGACGCCGCTGTCCTACCAGCGTTTGCAGCCGCACCACTGGAGCGCGTCGTACGCCTGCTTGGGGCAGCAGAACCGTGAAGCGGCGCTGCGCATCTGCCCGACTGTGACCTTGGGCGGCAAGTCCGCCGCGCAGCAGTTCAACCTGGAATTCCGCGCCATGGACGCTACCGCCTCGCCGCATCTGGCCATGGCTGCGCTGCTAATTGCCGGGCGGCTGGGCATCGAACAGCGTCTGGCGCTGAACGCGGTTACCGATGAAATTCCCGATTCACTCAACGATGAGCAACGCAAGGCCCGGGGCATCGTCGCCCTGCCCGCCTCGCTGGCCCAGGCGCTGGATTGCCTGCGTGACAGTGCAGCCTTCAACGAATGGCTGCCCAAGCCGTTGCTCGACACTTATTACGCCCTGAAAACCGAGGAACTGGCGCTGACGGAACAGCTCTCGCCCGCTGACCTGTGTGAGCACTATGCACGCCTGTACTGAATCCGCCGAGCTTGGGTTGTACACCCGCCCGGTCTACAACCTGAGCCGCGAGGACTCGACGAACCCGTTGATCCTCGTGTGCGAACACGCCAGTCGCTACATCCCCGACGCCCTGAACAATCTGGGCCTGGACGCGGCAGCCGCACGCGAACATATCGCCTGGGACATCGGCGCGCTGCAACTGGCCGAACAGTTGTCGGAACAACTCGGCGCTACGTTGCTCAGCGCCAATTACTCACGGCTGCTGATCGACCTCAACCGCCCGCGCCATGCGCCGGACAGCATCCCGCTGCAGAGCGAGATCTACCCGATACCCGGCAATCGCGAGCTGGATGAGGCGACCCGCGAGTACCGGCGCCAGACGTTGTTTAAACCGTTTCACACGCGCTTGCAGATGTTGATCGACGAGCGCATTGCCAAAGGTCTGCCGGTGCGGGTGGTCGGTGTTCACAGTTTCACCCCGGTGTATTACGGCCAGCCGCGACCACTGGAAGTCGGCGTGTTGTTCGGCCAGGCCCAGGACTATGCTCAGCGCCTGCTCGACGGGCTGCAAGCGCACCCGCTGAAAGTCGCGGGCAACCAGCCGTACAAAATTGACCCGCTGGGCGATATGACCGTGCCCGTGCACGGTGATGCCAGGGGCCTTGAGGCGGTGCTGATCGAGGTGCGCAATGATCTGCTGCGCAGTTCCGAAGCGGTTTCGCGCTGGGCAGGTTACCTCGCACCTTTGCTGTAAATGACGGACCGATAAAACATAAACCGACCGATGGCTGACAAGGAGTTGCGCTTCATGGAAATTGAAGAATTCGGCTACAAACAAGAGTTGAAACGTAGCCTGACGCTGACCGATCTGGTGGTGTACGGGATGATCTTCATGATCCCCATCGCCCCGTTCGGTGTGTATGGCTACGTCAACGCCGAAGCACCGGGGATGGTGCCGCTGGCGTACATCATCGGCATGGTGGCGATGCTGTTCACCGCGCTGAGTTACGGCAGCATGGCCAAGGCCTTTCCGGTTGCCGGCTCCGTATATTCCTACGCGCAACGCGGGCTTAATCAACACGTCGGCTTTATCGCTGGCTGGCTGATGCTGCTCGATTACCTGCTGATTCCACCGCTGCTGTACCTGTATTCGGCGATGGCGCTCAACCATTTGTACCCGGACATTCCCAAGGTCGGCTTCATCCTGGCGTTTCTGGTCAGCGCGACGTTCGTCAACCTGCGCGGCATCACCTTCACCGCGAGGATGAACATGCTGTTCCTGCTGGCACAACTGGTGGTGCTGGGCATCTTCCTGTTCTACGCCTGGAACGCCCTGCACAACGGTGGCGGTAACGGTGAGCTGACGCTGGCGCCGCTGTATCACCCGCAAACCTTCAACTTCGCCCTGCTGATGCAAGCCGTGTCCATCGCCGTGCTGTCGTTCCTCGGCTTCGACGCGATCTCCACCCTCGCCGAAGAAATCAAGGAAGATCCGGGCCGCAGTGTCGGCAAGGCAGCGTTGATCACTCTGGCAGTGATGGGCACGATTTTCGTCGTACAGACGTGGATCGCCACCGATCTGGCGGCAGGCATGGGTTTCAAATCCGCCGACACCGCGTTTTATGAAATTGCCGAAATCGCCGCTGGCAGCTGGCTCGCGACCCTGACCGCCGTCGCCACGGCGCTGGCCTGGGGCGTTGCTGTAGCGATCACCTCGCAGGCCGCCGTCTCGCGCCTGCTGTTCGGCATGGCCCGCGACGGCAAGCTGCCGAAGGTGCTGGCCAAGGTCCACCCGAAACACAACACGCCGTACCTGAGCATTTATCTGGTGGCGGTGTTGTCGCTGCTGATCTGCTACCTGTTCATCGACGCGGTCGACATTCTCACCTCGCTGATCAACTTCGGCGCCCTCAGCGGTTTCATGCTGCTGCACCTGACGGTGATCAACCACTACTGGCGTCGGCAGAAGTCGGGGCAGTTTGTGCGCCATCTGCTCTGCCCGGTGATCGGCTTCGTCATCGTTGCCGCCATCATGTACAACATGGGCGTCGATGCGCAGAAACTCGGCCTGATCTGGATTGCCCTGGGCCTGGTGTACCTGTTCTTCCTCAACAAGCTCGGCGCCAGCACAGCGCTGCCCGATCCGAGCAAAGGCTGACAAGAAAAAGAGCGGCGTCTGACAACAAATCAGGCGACCGCCGATTCAACGCGTGGAAACCGACAGTGATAGTCAGGTTCGGCGAATCGGCCGAACCTTTTGATACAGGAGTACATCCATGCTGGTCTTACGCCCAGTCGAGCAGAATGATCTGCCCCAGCTACAGCGCCTGGCCCGCGAGAGCCTGATCGGCGTGACCTCGCTGCCGGATGACAGCGAGCACCTGCGCGAGAAAATCGCCGCGTCGTGCGCGTCCTTCGATAGCGCCACCCAGGCGCAGGGGCCGGAGAACTACTTCTTCGTGCTGGAAGATCTCGAACACCGGCACTTGGTCGGCTGCTCGGAAATCCTTGCCACCGCCGGCTTCAAGGAGCCGTTCTACAGCTTGCGCAACCGCCATTTCACCAGTGCTTCGCGGGAATTGAACATCGAGCACGGCGTACCGGCGTTGTCGCTGTGCCATGACCTCAGCGGGCATACCTTGTTGCGCGGTTTCCACATTGACGCCGCGTTGGTGCGCACGCCGTTTTCTGAACTGCTGTCGCGGGCGCGCCTGCTGTTCATTGCTGCGCATGCACAACGCTTCTCCGAGGCGGTGATCACCGAAATCGTCGGCTACAGCGACGAGCAGGGTCACTCGCCATTCTGGGATGCGCTGGGCAAGCATTTCTTCGACCTGCCGTACGCCGAAGCCGAGCGTCTGTGCGGTTTGCAGAGCCGCACGTTCCTCGCCGAACTGATGCCGCAATACCCGATCTACGTACCGATGCTGCCGCCAGCGGCGCAGGACTGCATCGGCCGCGTGCACCCGGACGGCCAGGAAGCCTTCGACATCCTCGCGCGGGAAGGCTTCGAAACCAACAGCTATATCGACCTGTTCGACGCCGGCCCGACCCTGTATGCGCGCACCGCGAACATTCGTTCGATCGCTGGCAGCCAAACGGCCATCGTCCGCCAACAAGCATCGACCGACGCCCGTGGCCGTTACCTGCTGAGCAACGACGCCCTGCATGACTACCGCGCGATGGTCACCGAACTCGACTATCACCCCGGTCAGCCGCTGTCCCTGACACCCGCCATCTGCGCGGCGCTGAAGGTCAGCGATGGCAGCTCGATACGGCTGGTCGCTCTGTGAGCCGCGTTAGCCATCCGCGCCTGAATCGGTCCGCCAAAGGAGTTGGAGCATGATTGTCCGTCCGGTAAAAGTCAGCGACCTGCCTGCCTTGATGACCCTCGTCGAACAGGCAGGGCCAGGTTTCACCACCCTTCCTGCCAACGAGGACCGCCTCGCACATCGAGTGCGTTGGGCACAGCGCGCATTCGCCGAACAGGTGGAGCGCGCCGATGCCGATTACCTGTTTGTCCTCGAGGATGATGAGCAGCGCGTGGTTGGTGTCAGCGCGATGGCCGGCGCCGTTGGCCTGCGCGAGCCCTGGTACAACTACCGGCTCGGCGTAACCGTCAGTTCGGCACCGGACCTGGGCATTCAGCGGCAGATCCCGACATTGTTCCTGAACAACGAACTGACGGGCCAATCAGAGCTGTGCTCGCTGTTTCTGCGCCATGACCAGCGCAACGGCAGCAATGGCCGCCTGTTGTCGCTGGGTCGTCTGTTGTTCGTCGCCGAATTTCCGCACCTGTTTGGCGAGAAGATGATCGCCGAACTGCGCGGCAGTGCCGATGAAAACGGTTGCTCGCCGTTCTGGGACAGCCTCGGCCGGCACTTTTTCCAGATGGATTTCACCCACGCCGATCACTTGTCCGGCCTGGGCAACAAAGCCTTTATCGCCGAACTGATGCCGCGCCAGCCGCTGTACACCTGCCTGCTCACCGAACAGGCGCAGGCGGCGATCGGCCAGACGCATCCGAACACTCAACCAGCGTTGAAAATTCTTCAAGCTGAAGGCTTTGCGCACAAAGGCTATATCGACATTTTCGACGGCGGCCCGGTCATCGAGGCGCCAATCCGCAGCATCCGCACGGTGCGCGACAGCCTCGAACTGACCCTGAGCCTCGGCACCCCCGACGAGCAGGCGCCGCTGTGGCTGATTCACAACCGCCGGCTGGAAAACTGCCGCATCACCGCGGCCCACGGTCGACTGGTGGGCAACAGCCTGGTGGTCGACCGACTCACCGCCAAGCGCCTGCAACTTCAGCCGGGAAATTCGGTGCGCGCGGTGCTCCTGCTCCATCAACAGCAACATGCCGTGGCGGCCTGATATTTCCGGCACGGGAGATTAAACCTTTCAGCCGCCAGTCCTGCCGCGCAAATTCGTCATGATTCTTGACCCATTCGCGTGATAGCCTTTTCATTCTTCGGCGTTGACACCTTTGCTCAAGCCTTTCCATTCCTTATGTATTGGTGGAACTCGTATGACCAGGCTTTCCCATCAAGATTTGCGCCGCAATTTCCGTCAGCTGCTGGCCTCCGACACCTGCTACCACACCGCTTCGGTGTTCGACCCGATGTCCGCCCGCATCGCCGCTGACCTGGGTTTTGAAGTAGGTATCCTCGGCGGCTCCGTGGCCTCGCTGCAGGTGCTTGGCGCACCGGACTTCGCCCTGATCACCCTCAGCGAATTCGCCGAACAGGCCACGCGCATCGGTCGCGTCGCCCAATTGCCAGTGATCGCCGACGCCGATCACGGCTACGGTAACGCTCTTAACGTGATGCGCACCATCGTCGAACTGGAACGCGCCGGCGTCGCTGCACTGACCATCGAAGACACCCTGCTGCCCGCGCAATTCGGACGCAAATCCACCGACCTGATCACCGTGGCCGAAGGCGTCGGCAAGATCCGCGCGGCGCTGGAAGCCCGGGTCGACACGGAAATGGCGATCATCGCCCGCACCAATGCCGGCATTCTGCCGAACCAGGAAATCATCAGCCGCACCCGCCAATATCAGGCGGCGGGCGCTGACGGTATCTGCATGGTCGGCGTGCAAGACTTCGACCAACTGGAACAAATCGCCGAGCACCTGACGGTGCCGCTGATGCTGGTCACCTACGGCAACCCGGCCCTGCGCGACGACAAACGCCTCGCCGAACTGGGCGTGCGCGTGACCATCGACGGCCACGGCGCCTACTTCGCCGCGATCAAGGCCACCTATGACAGCCTGCGCGAACAGCGACAGATCTTCACCCAGGCCGCCGATTTGAGCGCGACCGAGTTGACCCACACCTATACCCAGCCGGAGGAATACATTCTCTGGGCCAAGGAATACATGAGCGTCAAGGAGTGATGCATACGCTGTACCGGCCTCTTCGCGAGCAGGCTCGCTCCCACAGTTGAAATGCACTCCCCTGTGGGAGCGAGCCTGCTCGCGAAAGCGTCTATTGCGGCACCGCTAAACCGGCGTCTTATACCCCTCCTCCCGCTGCGCCGCCCGCGCCTGAATCACATTCAGAATCGCGCAGCCCTCGCGCATCAGCAGATGAACCGCGCTGGTCACCCGCGTCAGATCACAATCGGAAATGCCCTTGAGGTTAAGGCTGGCAAAGGTGTCGGCCAGATCGCGCACGACCACAAACCGGTGCATCGCACAGGCGGCCATGTCGCTGAGTTCAGTGTGGGTATTGATGAAGAGCACCGGGGATTCGGCGTCGTAGGTGTCGATGGGGAGATAGCGCGGCATTACTTGGTCGGTCATAAAGTTCACTCCCAAGAGGGGTCTGGTGCTGTATTCGACCGGCCAAGATCGTCGCAGAGTTATCTGCGAACGGAGACTATAAAAGTCGCGCCCAACGGCCGCAACCAGAGCTTCTGTCGGACTTTTCGGTATTTTTTGTACGCCGCGCTCGACTTCCACACTTCCCACAAAAAGCCCCTCACCCTAGCCCTCTCCCAGAGGGAGAGGGGACTGATTGGGGGATGCTCTGGATCTACGCCTACGTGAGAGATCGCGTTGAATGCGAATTTGAATTCAACTTGATCTGGCGGTTGCCACATGGACCACAAACAACGCGGTCAGTCCCCTCTCCCTCCCGGAGAGGGTTAGGGTGAGGGGCCGATTTCTCTGGCACCCCGCCCGGCCTCGTCACACCGCAAACCCCATCACCGCGGCTTCGCCAACTCCATGATCATCCGCGACAACAAGTAAATCCGCGGTGCCACACTCGCCACTTCGGCATATTCCTCAGGCGTGTGAATATTGCCGCCGACAATGCCGAAGCCATCCAGCGTCGGCGTCCCTACGCCTGCGGACAAACTGGCATCCGCCGCGCCGCCGCTGCCCTCCTCGGTCAGCTTGCGGCCAATTTCGCCGTAAATTCCCTGGGCCATGGCCATCAGGCGATCCGACTCGGCCGTTTGCGGCATCGGCGGCAAACCGCGCTGCAGAGAGGTTTTCACCTCGGTCTCGGCAATCAACTTGTCCTGCGAGACCCGCGCCAGATCCTTCTCGATACGATCGAACTCTTCCGGCACCGCCGCGCGCACGTCAGCCTTGGCCGTGGCCTGGTCCGGGATTACGTTGGTGCGATCACCGGCCTTGAGCACGGTGAAGTTGATGGTGGTTTTCTTCGCTTCATCGCCGAGCTTGCCCAGTTGCAGAATCTGGTGCGCCGCTTCCATCGCCGCGTTCCGGCCCAATTCAGGCGCGACCCCGGCGTGGGCGGCTTTGCCTTTGACTTCGACCAGCGCCGTCGCACTGCCCTTGCGCCACACCACCAGGCCATCGGCCGGGCGCCCCGGTTCGAGGTTGAGGGTGACGTCGTGCTGTTTGGCGGTTTTCTTGATCAGGTCGGTGGCGACATCCGAGCCGGTTTCTTCGCTGGCGTCCAGCAGGAAAGTGATCTGCGCGTAGTCTTTGAAGTCGAGGTTCTTCAGCACTTTAAGCGCGTAGATGCCGGCGACGATGCCGCCCTTGTCGTCCATCACCCCCGGCCCGTAGGCACGCCCGTCCTTGATGTGGAATGGCCGTTCGGCAGCCGAGCCTTCCTTGAACACTGTGTCCATGTGCGCCATCAGGAGGATTTTCGCCTTGCCGGTGCCTTTGAGCGTGGCCAGCACGTGGTTGGATTTTTCCGGGGTGTTCGGCACCAGTTCGATAGTTGCGCCGAGTTTTTTCAGCTCATCGATGGCGATGTCGCTGACCTGTTTCAGGCCCGGTTCATAACCGGAACCGGAGTCGATATTGACCAGCCGTTCCAGTAACTTCAGGGCTTCGGGCTGGTACTGCTCGGCATCGGCGAGCACTTGTTTATGCGGTTCGGCGCAAGCGTTCACGGCCGAGAACGCGAGGGACAGACCGAGACTGGCAGCCAGCAGTGATCGGGGAAATGAGAACGTCATGAAGCAGTCCTTGTTTCGTGTCGGGGGACTTCAACCGTAACCGACATCGGCGCGAGGCTCTATAGCGGATGCGACACTGATCTAACCGACAACACATACCCCGGTGGGAGCGAGCCTGCTCGCGAAGGCGTCGTGGCAAACGATATTGATACCGCCTGACCCAGCGCTTTCGCGAGCAGGCTCGCTCCCACAGGTATCAGCTCGCCCGTCAGACCGAATCCAGCAGCGCCTGCCTCGGCTTGTTGTCGCTGTTGCAGATCACCCGATTGCGCCCACTGGCCTTGGCTTCGTACAACGCCTGATCGGCCTCATCCAGCCAACGCGTGGCGTCGGCATGGCTCGGGTCGTAGGCGGCCAGGCCAATGCTCAGACTGACCTTCAACGCCGGGTTCTGCTCATAGCCCATCACCGCGAAACGCTCGCGCAAGGCTTCCATGGCCTGAGCGGCGTTGAACAGCGGCAGCTCCGGCAGGATCACGCAGAATTCATCCCCGCCGTATCGCCCGGCCACGTCCGTGGCGCGCAGATTCTGTTTGAGCAGTTTGCTCAACTGGCGCAGGACGATATCGCCAGCGACATGCCCATAGGTGTCATTGATCGCTTTGAAGTGGTCGATGTCGATCAGCGCAATCGCCGCGCCCTGCTGCTGGCGTTTGCAGCGCTGGAACGCGAGGTTCAGTTGATCCTTCCACGCGCCGTGATTGAGCAGGCCGGTCAGGCTGTCGGTGCGACTCAACGCCAACAGCTCACGCTTGTGCCGACCAAGGGTCGAGGCCTGACGAAAGCAGATCCAGCCCAGCGCCAGCGGATACAGCAACAGCAATGGCAAACAGGCGTAGAGCTGCAGCGGCGTTGTTGGCGGGATGAACGCCGGCGCAAACACCACCAGCCCGACGCCGATGCCCAATAGCTGCGCCGCCGTGCCCGCCAGCAAAAACCGCCCACCGCCAATGGCGACGTTGTTCATCGCCATCATCGAAATCGTGGTTGCGCTGGGCAGCGGATTGAACTGCATGGCGGCGACCCAGAAGCCGCCCATGAATGCGTCGATCAGCAAATTGCGGTGTTCGGCGCGAAACGGCACGCTCGAGCGGCGCGCCCATTGAAACGCCAGATGCGGCCAGATCAGGCCATTGAACAGCATCAGGCCCCACACCCACAGCGGCGGATCGAGGGCATACATCGCCACGCTGACACACATCAGCCCGAGCAGCAGCCCGAACACCCGCGACCTGTAAAGCCTCCTGGCCAGTGAAAGTCCCTTTCCTCGCGTATTTCCCATAAGGGCCTCGACCGCGCGATGCATGGTTACATCCCGACAAGGATGTGTCCGGAGTCTATCAGGGCGCCGTTAAATAGCCATCACCGGCCAGCGGCCTGAATAGAGCGCTATCAGCGCCGCACGCGCGGCCCAGAGTTGGCTATAAATGAAAGAGGGGAAATGGAAAAACAACTATAAAAAGGGGGCACATGCATACCTACGCTGTGTTGATCATCGGCAGCGGTTTCGGCGGCCAGTGCGCGGCGGTCAACCTGCTCAAGGCCGGAATCGAAGACTTTCGCATTCTTGAACGACGCGCCTTCTTCGGCGGCACCTGGTGCCAGAACACCTACCCCGGCGCAGCGGTGGACGTGCCGTCGCCGCTGTATTCGCTATCATTCGCGCCCTACCGCTGGTCGCAGATGTTCGCCGAACAGGCGGAACTGCGTCACTACACCGAACAGCTGATCGAGCAGTTCGGTTTACGCGAGCGCGTGGAACTGGGGGCCGATGTCGAGCGCGTCGAGTGGGACGAAGCGGAAAAGCATTGGTTGGTGCACACCCGCGCCAGAGGTACTTTCCGAACCCAATTCCTGATCAATGCTTCCGGGCCATTGAGTCAGCCGGTCATCCCACGCTTTCCCGGGATGGATCGCTTTCAAGGCAAGACTTTTCATACAAATAATTGGGATCACAGCTACGACTATCGCGGTAAACGCGTGGCGATCGTCGGCAGCGGTGCCAGCGCAGCCCAGGTTATTCCGGCGATTGCGCCACAAGTCGAACAGCTGCATGTGTTCCAGCGCACGCCGCATTGGGTGCTGCCGCGTGCCGATCGCAAATTCGGCCGTTTCCAGCGCTGGCTGCTTGGCCTGAAGCCGGCGTACAAGCTGCTGCGCTGGCTGATTTACTGGCAATTCGAAACCCGGGTGATCGCCTTCAAATACTCGAGACCGGCGATTCATCTGGTCCAGCGACATGCGCTGCGGTTCCTCAAGCGCCAGGTTCCAGACCCGGTACTGCGACAGAAACTCACCCCGGACTTCACCATCGGCTGCAAACGCGTTTTGGTCTCCAGCACGTACTACCCGGCGCTGAGCCGCGCCAACGTCACGTTGCACAGTCGCGAGCACGGCATCGCTTCGATCGACGATAGCGGGATCAACACCGTGGACGGCGAGCATCTCGATGTTGATCTGATCGTCTGGTCCACCGGTTACGACGCCACCGACGGGGTGATTTCCTACCCGGTCAGCGGCAAAAACGCGGTGCAACTCAGAGATGTCTGGGCCGAATACCCGCGCGCCTACCTCGGCACCAGCCTGCCGGATTTCCCCAACCTGTTTATCGTCACCGGGCCGAACACCGGCATTGGCCACACCTCGGCGCTGTTCATCATCGAATCGCAGATGAACTACATCCTCGACTGCATCCGCACCGTACGGGCCAAAGGCCTGCGCAGCATCGAAGTGCGCCGTGACGCAGAACGTACCTACACTGCAATGATCCACCGGGAAATGCAGCGCACGGTGTGGAAGTCCGGTGGTTGCCACAGTTGGTACCAGAGCAAGAGCGGTCATGTGATCGCGATGTTTCCCGGCTTCAGTTTCAGCTATCACCTGCTGACCCGGGCGCTGAAACCGGCCGACCATATTTTGTCCTGAACACGTAAAAGGAAGACGTCGATGCTTTTGCTGTTTGTCGCACTCGCGGTTTTCGTGGCCTGGAGCTGGCTGAGTTATCCGGCGGTTGGCCATTGGCTGTACGACCTGGCCATGGCCAGCGAGGCCAGGTTGTACAAATTGCACAAGATCGAAGTGCCGATCGCCGAGATGACCGTGTCGACCTGGCAAGGCGGGCCGTACGAGGCGTCCAGCGCGATCCTGATGCTGCACGGCTTCAGCGCCGACAAAAACCTCTGGCTGCGCTGCGCCCGGCATTTCGTCCGTCAGTATCGGGTGATCATTCCGGATCTGGCCGGCCACGGTGAGACTGGCTTCAAGGCTGGCGGCGGTTATGACATCGCGGTTCAGGCCAAACGCATGATTCAACTGCTCGATGTCTGCGGCGTGGAGAAAGTCCATGTCATCGGCAATTCCATGGGCGGCTATATCGCCGCGTGGCTGGCGGCGACCTATCCGGAGCGGATCGCATCGCTGGCCCTGATCGACCCGGCCGGCGTCACCGCACCGGAGCCGAGCGACATGGAGCGCCATCTGGCGCGCGGGCACAATCCGTTCCTGATCAACTCCCGCGAAGAATTTCAGCGCTTCTACGCGATGACCATGGAGTCGCCGCCGTGGGTACCGAAGCTGGTGCTGGACGCCGTCGCCCAGCGCTATGAGCAACAACGTGACGAGCTCGAAGAAATCTTCCGCGACTTCCGCGCCAGCCCGCCGATGGAGCCGAAACTGGCCGAGATCAAATGTCCGGCGCTGTTGCTGTGGGGGCGCAAGGATCGCCTGATCGACGTCAGCAGCGTGCCGGTGTGGAGCAAAGGCATCGCCAATCTCGAAGTGGATGTGTGGGATCACGTCGGGCACATGCCGATGGTCGAACAGCCGGGAAATACCGCGCGGCTGTACGTGGAATTTCTGGAACGACAGCGATGAAGATGGATATTCGCAATGCCCCAGGTGGCGCAACTGATCGTTCCCATGCTCTGCGTGGGAATGCCTCAGGGGACGCTCTGCGTCCAGTGACGCAGAGCGTCACGGGCTACATTCCCACGCAGAGCGTGGGAACGATCAGCGGAGACAGAAGGTTGGCGGTCCCATGAACATCCTTTACGACGAACGCCTCGACGGTCCGTTGCCCGAGGTGAACAAGGGCGAATTGCTCAAGGCCCTGCAACACGCCCTGCCGGACCTGGACATCCTCTGGCGCGAAGATGAACTTAAACCCTACGAATGCGACGGCCTCTCCGCCTACCGCACCACGCCAATGCTGGTGGCCCTGCCCCGGCGTCTGGAGCAAGTGCAAACCCTGCTGAAACTGTGCCATCAGAACAACGTGCCCGTGGTCGCGCGGGGTGCCGGTACGGGATTGTCCGGCGGCGCGCTGCCACTGGAAAAGGGCCTGTTGCTGGTGATGGCGCGGTTCAACAGCATCCTGCACATCGACCCCGCTGCACGTATCGCGCGGGTTCAGCCGGGGGTGCGCAATCTTGCTATCTCCCAGGCGGCGGCCCCGTTCGGCCTGTATTACGCGCCGGATCCGTCATCGCAGATCGCCTGTTCGATCGGCGGCAACATCGCGGAAAACGCTGGTGGCGTGCATTGCCTCAAGTACGGCCTGACCGTGCACAACGTGCTGAAAATCGAAGTGCTGACCATCGAGGGCGAACGTCTGACGCTGGGTTCCGAGGCGCTTGATTCAGCCGGTTTTGACCTGCTCGCCTTGTTCACCGGCTCCGAAGGCCTGCTGGGGATCATCACCGAAGTCACGGTGAAACTGCTGCCCAAACCGCAAGTCGCCAAGGTCCTGCTCGGCAGTTTCGACTCAGTGGAAAAGGCCGGTCGTGCGGTTGCCGAAATCATCGCTGCCGGGATCATTCCGGGTGGTCTGGAAATGATGGACAACCTGGCCATTCGCGCCGCCGAAGACTTTATCCACGCCGGTTACCCGGTCGACGCCGAGGCGATTCTGTTGTGCGAACTCGACGGCGTCGAAGCCGACGTGCACGACGATTGCCAGCGCGTACGGGAAGTCATGACAGCGGCCGGCGCCACTGAAGTGCGCCAGGCCCAGGACGAGGCCGAGCGTGTGCGTTTCTGGGCCGGGCGCAAAAACGCGTTTCCGGCGATCGGCCGGTTGTCGCCGGATTATTACTGCATGGACGGCACCATCCCGCGCCGCGAATTGCCCGCTGTGCTGCAAGGTATCTCGCGTCTTGGCGAAGAATATGGCTTGCGCGTGGCCAACGTATTCCATGCCGGCGACGGCAACATGCATCCGCTGATCCTGTTCGATGCCAACCAGCCGGGGGAGCTGCATCGCGCCGAGGCATTGGGCGGCAAGATCCTCGAACTGTGCGTGAAAGTCGGCGGCAGCATCACCGGCGAGCACGGCGTCGGCCGCGAAAAAATCAATCAGATGTGCGCGCAGTTCAACAGCGACGAGTTACTGCTGTTTCATGCGGTGAAAGCCGCGTTCGATCCGCAGGGCCTGCTCAATCCCGGCAAGAACATTCCGACCCTGCATCGCTGCGCCGAATTCGGCGCGATGCACATTCACGCCGGGCAACTGCCCTTCCCCGAGCTGGAGCGATTCTGATGGCTGATTTCGATGCCGCCAACGCCCTGCTTGATCAGGTCAACGCCGCGCGGGCCAATGCCACGCCGCTGAAGATTCAGGGCGGCAACAGCAAGGCGTTTCTCGGTCGCGAGGTGGCCGGCGAAGTGCTCGACACCCGTGCTCATCGCGGCATCGTTCAATACGATCCGACCGAACTGGTGGTCACCGCACGTGCCGGCACGCCGTTGTCCGAGCTGCTCGCGGCGCTGGATGACGCCGGGCAAATGTTGCCCTGCGAACCGCCGTCCTTCGCCGACAGCGCCACGGTCGGCGGCATGGTCGCCACGGGACTGTCCGGACCACGCCGGCCGTGGTCCGGCTCGGTACGCGACTTCGTTCTCGGCACGCGGGTGATCACCGGCCTCGGTCAGCATCTGCGCTTCGGTGGCGAAGTGATGAAAAACGTCGCCGGTTATGACCTGTCGCGGCTGATGGCCGGCAGTTTCGGTTGCCTCGGCGTGCTCACCGAAGTGTCGCTGAAAGTCCTGCCGAAACCGCGCCAGTGCCTGAGCATCCGCCTCGATATCGACTGCGCTCGGGCCTTGAGCAAACTTGCCGAATGGGGCCAGCAACCGCTGCCGATCAGCGCCGCGTGCCACGATGGCCGGAGCCTGTACCTGCGCCTGGAAGGTGGCGAAGGTTCGGTGACGGCGGCGCATCAACGCCTCGGCGGCGAGCCGCTGGATTCGGGTTTCTGGCGCGACCTCAACGAACAGCGCCTGAGTTTTTTCGACGAAGGTTTGCCGCTGTGGCGCCTGTCATTGCCGAACAACCTCGGCCCGCTCGAGCTGCCCGGCGAGCAACTGATCGATTGGGCCGGTGCGCAACGCTGGGTGAAATCCGAAAGCCCTGAGATTCACGCACTCGCCCATTCCTTAGGCGGCCATGCAACGTGCTTTACCCACGGTGCCACCGATTCGCCGTTTCAACCCTTGGCGCCAACCCTTCTGCGCTACCACCGGCAACTCAAGGCGCAACTCGACCCGCAAGGGCTGTTCAACCCCGGACGAATGTACGCGGAGGTCTAGCCATGCAAACCACCCTCAGCGAGCAATCGCGGCAATTGCCCCGCGCTGGCGAAGCGGAAAAGATCCTGCGCACCTGCGTGCATTGCGGTTTCTGCAACGCGACATGCCCGACGTATCAATTGCTCGGCGATGAACTCGATGGTCCGCGCGGGCGCATTTACCTGATCAAGCAAGTGCTGGAAGGCGCACCGGCCACCGAGCAGACGCAACTGCATCTGGATCGTTGCCTGTCGTGCCGCAACTGCGAAACCACCTGCCCGTCCGGCGTCGATTATCACAACCTGCTCGACATCGGCCGCGCGGTGGTCGACAGCGCGGTGCCGCGCCCCGCCGCCCAGCGCTTGCTGCGCGAAGGCTTGCGCGCGTTGGCGCCGAATCCGGCTGTGTTCAAAGGCTTGCTGCGCATGGGCGCGACCTTTCGGCCTCTGCTGCCGCGCCTGCTGGAAAGCAAACTGCCGCAGCGCTTGGGTGTTATGGGGTCGCGCCCTGCTCCTCGGCATGCGCGCCGGGTGTTGTTGCTCGAAGGTTGCGTGCAACCGGGTCTGTCGCCGAATACCAATGACGCGACCGCGCGGGTGCTCGATCGCTTGGGCATCAGCGTCACCCCGGTGAGCGAGGCCGGTTGCTGCGGCGCTCTCGACTATCATCTCGACGCTCAGGGCAAAGGTCTCGACCGCGCTCGGCAGAACATCGACGCCTGGTGGCCGCATCTGCAGAACGGCGCCGAAGCCATCGTGCAGACGGCCAGCGGTTGCGGCGCGTTCATCAAGGATTACGGGCATTTGCTTGCGGACGATCCGATCTACGCGTTGAAAGCCCGGCGGATCAGCGAAATGACTCGGGATCTGGTGCAAATAATCGCTGAGGAACCACTGGAGCAAGTATGCGCCGCCAGCGAACGGCGCATCGCCGTGCATTGCCCGTGCACCTTGCAGCACGCACTGAAACTCGGCGGCGCCGTGGAAACAGTGCTGACCCGACTCGGCTTCAACCTCACATCGGTGCCGGACGGCCATTTGTGCTGCGGCTCGGCGGGCACTTACTCGCTGACCCAACCGGTGCTGGCGCGGCAACTGCGTGACCATCGACTCAACGCTCTGGAAAGCGGCCGGCCTGAGTTGATCGTCACTTCCAATGTGGGCTGTCAGAGCCATCTGGCCAGCGCCGGGCGCACGCCGGTCAGGCACTGGATCGAACTGGTGGATCAGTCGTTGGCAGAATGAAGTTCGTAGGATTCTTCGTTTGCCCGCTTGGGCGAAGGCTGCGATCTTTTCCGGCATCCATTTCGTCACCGTGGCAGGAATTTTTTTCATGACCGTGCAGCCGTTCGTCAGCCCCGACCTGATCCGCCAACGCTTCTCCCGAGCGATGTCCGACATGTACCGCGAAGAGGTGCCGCTGTACGGCGCGCTGATGGAACTGGTGGAGAAAACCAATCGCGAAGTGCTGACACGTCAGCCTGAGATTGCCGGACAGCTCAAGCGCACCGGCGAAATCGAGCGGCTGGACATGGAACGCCACGGCGCCATTCGCGTCGGCACCGCGAGCGAACTGGCCACCCTCGCCCGCCTGTTCGCGGTGATGGGTATGCAACCGGTGGGTTATTACGACCTGACCCCGGCCGGTGTGCCGGTGCATTCAACGGCGTTTCGTGCGGTGCATGAAGAAGCGTTGCAGGTCAGCCCGTTTCGCGTGTTCACCTCGTTGCTGCGGCTGGAGCTGATTGAAGATCCTGAATTGCGTTCGTTTGCCGAGTCGGTACTGGCCCGTCGTTCGATTTTTACTGAAGAGGCGTTGCGCCTGATTGAACAGGCGGAAACGGCAGGCGGACTGAATGAAGCGGAGGCCGTGGAATTCGTCCGACAGGCACTGGAGACTTTTCGCTGGCACCACAGCGCCACGGTCAGCGCCGCGCAATACCAGAAACTCAGCGCCCAGCACCGCTTGGTCGCCGATGTCGTTGCGTTCAAAGGCCCGCACATCAACCACCTGACCCCTCGCACGCTGGACATCGACACCGTGCAGCAACAGATGCCCGCCCATGGCATTACACCAAAAGCGGTGATCGAAGGCCCACCGCGCCGCAATTGCCCGATCCTGCTGCGCCAGACCAGCTTCAAAGCGCTGGACGAGCCGATCGCCTTCACCGATCAGCCCGAAACCCGTGGCAGCCACAGCGCGCGCTTCGGCGAAATCGAACAACGCGGCGCTGCCCTCACGCCCAAGGGTCGCGCGCTGTACGACCGCTTGTTGAATGCCGCTCGCGATGAACTGGGCGACTTCCCCAACGAAGCCAATGCCGCACGCTACAACGCGCTGATGACTCAGCATTTTGCGGAATTTCCTGACAGCATCGAGGGCATGCGCGAACAGGGGCTGGCGTACTTTCGTTATTTCGCTACGGAAAAGGGCTTGGCCGCTGAAGGACTTGGTGAGTCGTCCCTGGAGGACTTGCTGCGCGATGGCTATGTGAAAGTGGAGCCGCTGGTGTACGAAGATTTCCTGCCGGTGAGCGCAGCGGGGATTTTTCAGTCGAACCTCGGCGATTCTGCGCAGACGCATTACGCCGAACACTCCAATCGACAGGCTTTCGAACAGGCGCTGGGGCGTTCGACCATTGATGAGCTGGGGTTGTATGCCGAGACGCAACGGCGGTCGATTGAGGAGTGTTTGACCCGACTCGCACGTTAAACATTAAAAGATCGCAGCCTACGGCTGCTCCTACAGGGGAAACGCATTCCAAATGTAGATACCGTCTTGAGCCTCACCGGGCAAGCGCAAGTTTCGGGTCATATGGC
>NZ_RCOC01000082.1:0-34558 GCF_004307515.1 Pseudomonas sp. Sample_14
ATCGTCTGCCCACAAGGCCAGTCGCAAACTCAGGCAACCGATTCTGGAAGCCTTTCCGCCCTGGAGCAAGCCATGCAAGACCTCGATCCCGTCGAAACCCAGGAATGGCTGGACGCCCTGGAATCGGTTCTCGACAAAGAAGGCGAAGACCGTGCCCACTATCTGATGACCCGTATGGGCGAACTCGCGACCCGCAGCGGCTCGCAGCTCCCTTACGCGATCACCACGCCTTACCGCAACACGATCCCCGTTACCCACGAAGCACGCATGCCTGGCGACCTGTTCATGGAACGCCGCATTCGCTCGCTGGTACGCTGGAACGCGATGGCCATGGTAATGCGCACGAACCTGCGAGATTCGGACCTGGGTGGTCACATCTCCAGCTTCGCTTCCAGTGCGACCCTGTATGACATCGGCTTCAACTATTTCTTCCAGGCCCCGACCGACGAACACGGCGGCGACCTGATCTACTTCCAGGGCCACACCTCGCCAGGCGTTTACGCCCGCGCATTCATGGAAGGCCGCATCACCGAAGACCAGATGAACAACTTCCGTCAGGAAGTCGATGGTCAAGGCCTGTCGTCCTATCCGCACCCTTGGCTGATGCCTGACTTCTGGCAGTTCCCGACCGTATCGATGGGTCTGGGTCCGATCCAGGCGATCTACCAGGCGCGCTTCATGAAGTACCTGGAGCACCGCGGTTTCATCCAGCCGGGCAAACAGAAAGTCTGGTGCTTCCTGGGCGACGGCGAGTGCGACGAGCCGGAATCCCTGGGCGCGATCTCCCTGGCCGGCCGCGAGAAGCTGGACAACCTGATCTTCGTCATCAACTGCAACCTGCAGCGCCTCGACGGCCCGGTTCGCGGCAACGGCAAGATCATCCAGGAACTCGAAGGCGTGTTCCGCGGTGCACAGTGGAACGTGACCAAAGTCATCTGGGGCCGTTTCTGGGACCCGCTGCTGGCGAAAGACGTCGACGGCATCCTGCAACGTCGCATGGACGAAGTCATCGACGGCGAGTACCAGAACTACAAAGCCAAAGACGGCGCGTTCGTTCGCGAGCACTTCTTCAACACGCCTGAACTCAAGGCAATGGTTGCCGATCTGTCCGACGACGAGATCTGGAAACTCAACCGTGGCGGCCACGACCCGTACAAGGTCTACGCGGCGTACCACGAAGCGGTCAACCACAAGGAACAACCGACCGTCATCCTCGCCAAGACCATCAAGGGTTATGGCACCGGTGCCGGCGAAGCGAAAAACACTGCGCACAACACCAAGAAAGTCGACGTCGACAGCCTGAAGTTGTTCCGCGACCGCTTCGACATCCCGGTCAAGGACGAAGAGCTGGAGAACCTGCCGTTCTTCAAGCCAGAGCCAAACAGCGCCGAAGCCCGCTATCTCGCCGAGCGCCGTGCCGCACTGGGCGGTTTCGTGCCACAGCGCCGCGCGCAGAGCTTCAGCGTACCGACGCCGGATCTGGACACTCTCAAAGCCATCCTCGATGGCTCGGGCGACCGTGAAATTTCCACCACCATGGCTTTCGTGCGGATCCTCGCGCAACTGGTCAAGGACAAGGAAATCGGCCCGCGCATCGTCCCGATCATCCCGGACGAAGCCCGTACCTTCGGTATGGAAGGCATGTTCCGTCAGTTGGGCATCTACTCCTCCGTCGGCCAGCTCTACGAGCCAGTCGATAAAGACCAGGTGATGTTCTACAAGGAAGACCAGAAAGGTCAGATCCTTGAAGAAGGCATCAACGAAGCAGGCGCCATGAGCTCGTTCATCGCTGCCGGTACTTCGTACTCCAGCCACAACCAGCCGATGCTGCCGTTCTACATCTTCTACTCGATGTTCGGCTTCCAGCGTATCGGCGACCTGGCCTGGGCCGCTGGCGACAGCCGTACCCGTGGCTTCCTGATCGGCGGCACCGCTGGCCGTACCACCCTGAACGGTGAAGGTCTGCAGCACGAAGACGGTCACAGCCACTTGCTGGCCGCGACCATCCCGAACTGCCGCACCTACGATCCGACCTACGGCTACGAGCTGGCGGTGATCATTCAGGACGGCATGAAGAAGATGACCGAAGAGCAACAGGACATCTTCTACTACATCACCGTGATGAACGAGTCGTACCAGCAGCCAGCCATGCCGGCCGGTGCCGAAGAAGGCATCAAGAAAGGCATGTACCTGCTCGAGGAAGACACTCGCGATGCGGCGCACCACGTTCAGCTGATGGGCTCCGGCACCATCCTGCGTGAAGTGCGTGAAGCGGCGAAGATCCTGCGTGAAGAGTTCAACATCGGCGCTGACGTGTGGAGCGTTACCAGCTTCAACGAACTGCGTCGCGACGGCCTCGCTGTAGAGCGCAGCAACCGTCTCAAGCCTGGCCAGAAGCCTAAGCTGAGCTACGTCGAAGAGTGCCTGAACGGCCGTAAAGGTCCGGTCATTGCTTCTACCGACTACATGAAGCTGTTCGCCGAGCAGATCCGTCAGTGGGTACCGTCCAAGGAATTCAAAGTCCTGGGCACCGACGGTTTCGGCCGCAGCGACAGCCGCAAGAAACTGCGTCATTTCTTCGAAGTCGACCGTCATTTCGTGGTGTTGGCAGCCCTGGAAGCACTGGCTGACCGTGGTGATATCGAACCTAAGGTGGTGGCTGAAGCCATCGCCAAGTTCGGCATCGACCCGGAAAAACGCAACCCACTGGACTGCTGAGGAGACATTTTGTGAGCGAACTCATTCGCGTACCTGACATCGGCAGCGGTGAAGGTGAAGTAATTGAACTGTTTGTGAAGGTCGGCGACCGCATCGAAGCCGACCAGAGCATCCTGACCCTGGAATCGGACAAGGCCAGCATGGAAGTGCCGGCCCCGAAAGCCGGCGTCATCAAGAGCCTGAAAGTGAAGCTGGGCGACCGTCTGAAAGAAGGCGACGAACTGCTCGAGCTGGAAGTCGAGGGCGCCGCTGAAGCGGCCCCTGCACCTGCCGCCGCACCTGCTGCGAAAGCCGAAGAGAAACCGGCTGCGGCACCTGCTGCTGCCGCGCCTGCCGCTGCCCCTGCTGCCGCTTCGGTACAGCAAGTGCACGTGCCGGACATCGGTTCGTCGGGCAAGGCGCAGATCATCGAGATTCAGGTCAAGGTCGGCGACAGCGTCGAAGCTGATCAATCGCTGATCACTCTGGAATCCGACAAGGCCAGCATGGAAATCCCGTCGCCTGCCGCTGGCGTGGTCAAAGCCATCAGCGTCAAGCTCAACGACGAAGTCGGCACTGGCGATCTGATTCTGGATCTGGAAGTGGCGGGTGCTGCGGCCCCTGCGGCTGCCGCTCCGGCTCAGGCTGCTGCGCCTGCTGCTGCCGCTGCGCCAGCCCCGGCTGCTGCTCCGGCTGCACCGGTTGCCGACAGCGTTCAGGACATCCACGTCCCGGACATCGGTTCGGCCGGCAAGGCGAAGATCATCGAAGTGCTGGTCAAGGCCGGCGACACTGTCGAAGCCGACCAGTCGCTGATCACCCTGGAATCCGACAAGGCGAGCATGGAAATTCCATCGCCTGCCGCTGGCGTGGTCGAAAGCGTTTCGATCAAGCTCGATGACGAAGTCGGCACCGGCGACCTGATCCTCAAGCTCAAAGTCAAAGGCGCGGCCCCGGCTGCTGCCCCGGCTGCGGCTGCTGCACCGAGCGCTCCGGCACCTGCTGCTCCGGCTGCCGCTGCACCTGCTGCCACCGCTCCAGCCGCAGCGCCGGCTGCTACACCAGCGAAACCGGGCGCCAAAGTTCACGCCGGCCCTGCCGTGCGTCAACTGGCTCGTGAGTTCGGCGTCGAGCTGAGCGCCGTTGGCGCCAGCGGTCCGCACGGTCGCATCCTCAAGGAAGACGTGCAGGTTTACGTCAAGGCGATGATGCAGAAGGCCAAGGAAGCACCGGCCGCTGCTGGCGGCGCTACCGGTGGCGCGGGCATCCCGCCGATCCCGGTGGTCGATTTCAGCCGTTTCGGCGAAATCGAAGAAGTGCCGATGACCCGCCTGATGCAGGTCGGCGCTGCCAACCTGCACCGCAGCTGGCTGAACGTGCCACACGTGACGCAATTCGACTCGGCGGACATCACCGAGCTGGAAGCCTTCCGTGTTGCGCAGAAAGCCGTGGCCGAGAAGGCTGGCGTCAAGCTGACCATCCTGCCGCTGCTGCTCAAGACCTGCGCGCACCTGCTCAAGGAGCTGCCGGACTTCAACAGTTCGCTGGCACCAAGTGGCAAGGCGATCATCCGCAAGAAATACGTGAACATCGGCTTCGCCGTCGACACTCCGGATGGCCTGCTGGTGCCGGTGATCAAGAACGTCGACCAGAAGAGCCTGCTGCAACTGGCAGCCGAAGCGGCTTCGCTGGCTGAAAAAGCCCGCACCAAGAAGCTGTCCTCGGACGAGATGCAGGGCGCCTGCTTCACCATTTCCAGCCTCGGCCACATTGGCGGCACCGGCTTCACGCCGATCGTCAACGCGCCGGAAGTGGCGATCCTCGGTGTGTCCAAGGCAACCATCCAGCCAGTCTGGGATGGCAAAGCCTTCCAGCCGAAGCTGATGCTGCCACTGTCGCTGTCCTACGATCACCGCGTGATCAACGGCGCTGCTGCTGCACGCTTCACTCAGCGTCTGGGCAGCCTGTTGGGCGACATCCGCACCATCCTGCTGTAACCCAAACGGCCCTCCGGCGACGGAGGGCCGCTTGCTGCACCCTTTCGAGCGCCACACGCTCGTACCTCAACCCCGTCAATTGACGGGGCTTTTTTTTGCCTGAAATAAACCGGATCGCGCCTCTTTCCTACAACCTGCGCTGACATCGGCCACAGGTCTGGTCCACTTAACGCCAATATTTTCTGCCGCTGGCCAACTAACCTCTGCTCAGGAAAGTTGCTTCAATGCGCTCCGCTTATTTAATTCATCTTATTAAAATCTCGAACGGAATCGATCATGTTCAAACCGACTATCGGCCCCATCGTGGGCCACGCCACAACTAACGAAGTTCGCATTTTCATGCGCGGCGAACAACAGGACAAAAAACGCGTATTTGCCGGAGTTCGCGCGCGCAAGGCCGGAACGGAAAAATGGTCCAACAGCGTATTTGCACTTTTGCATCCAGCCAACGACATGTCGGGCGTACTGGTATTACAGGATCTGGACGCCGATTGTGAATACGAATATCAAGCCGGCTGGTTAAGCCCGATGAATCCGGTACATACCATCGACACAGTGGTGGAGTTTCCACTGCAATGGCCGCGACAGCTCTACCGCTTTCGTACCCGCACCGCGCAAGCCAGCCAGCCCCGGGGCTTTATCGTCGGATCTTGCCGTTATCTGCGGATCACCGCAGGCATCGCTTCGTTGCCGCAACTGGGCGATCGCATCTTTGGCTCGATCAATCAACTTGTCGAGAGCAGTCATCTACCCGTCAGCGCGGTGATCATGACCGGCGATCAAGTGTATGTAGATGATTTGAATATCATTGCACCGGATCGCGAAGCCAAAGACATTCTGAAGAAGTATCGAACGGCATTCTCGCAACCGAATATTCAACGATTGATGTCCAATACATCGACTTACATGATGCTCGACGATCATGAAATAGAAGATAACTGGCCCGCCAATGCAAAAGATGCGGACAAGGACTTGTATCGCAACGCCATGGCCGCTTATGAACTTTATCAAGCCAGCCACAGCCCGGTTTACGCATATAACAGCGAGGGCCAGATAGACCGGAATACCTTGAAGCATTATTGGTATCAGTTCGGCGACAGCGATATCGCCTGGTTCGTCACCGACAGTCGCACCCGACGCAACTTGTCGAAGGATGACCGGCGCATTCTCGACATCGAGCAGGAACAGGCCCTGCTGCAATGGCTGATCCATAGCCCGGCACGAGTGAAATTCGTGGTGACCAGCGTGATGTTCTATCCCGATCGCAAGTTCAACGGTGACGATGCCTGGAAAGCTTTTCCCGAGCAGCGTCTGCGCCTGCTGGAAACCATCCGCACTCACCGGATCAAGAACGTGGTGTTCGTCTCCGGCGACGTCCATGGCTCGCTGACCAGTCGCTTGAGTCACAGCGAGGACACCGATTTCGAGGTGCACACCATCGTGTCCTCGCCGCTGCACAACAGCAAATTGCTGCCGTATGCCAAGGCTTCAACGTTTATCCTCGATCAACCGCTGGTGCGCACGGCAGCCGGGAATTATCGGCACGAGCTCACCAGTGCCGTGGTGAGTCAGGACAATTTTGCGCATGTGGTCGTTGAGGCTGATCAGATATTGGTCAATTACCATGACCGCGATGGCAAGAAGTTGCAGTCGATCAGTATGAAATTGCGTTGAAACACCAAAAGATCGCAGCCTTCGGCAGCTCCTATATGGCTACGTGGCGCCTGCAAGAGTTGTTCAAGGCGGCGATCTTCTGCTCATTTCAGTTGTGCACTGGAGAAATGTTCACTGCAGCCGACATATTCTTATAGCACTTGGCCTTCATCTCTCTTGTCAGTCGGTGCCGCAATGATGCAACCTTGCCGCAGCCAACAGACAAGAGGGCGAGAGCCCGGCGCATTCAGCATATTTCCAAGCGAGTTTCCTTCATGAAGAGCCAGCCCGATGCCGCCAGCCGTATGGCGGCCGAGGTAGTGACGCAGTTGCCTGTGCCCTCGCGGCTCGGCATGCTGCGTTTCGAGCGCTTGAATGAAGCCAGTTGGGCAATGCTGTTCCTCGATCCCAACTGCGAACGCCAGTTTGGCCAGCCGGCCGTCGAGCTCTGCGCACTGGTCGGCTCGCCCTACGCCAGCCTGATGGAGCCCGAAGCGCGCTACCAACTGCATGACGCGATCCAGCAGCAACTAAGCAAAAGCGCGCATTACGTGGTGCGCTACACCCTGCACACCGCCGCCGGCGCGTTGAACATGCTCGAACTGGGTGAAGCCTACAAACAGCACAACCGGCATTTGCTGCGCGGCTACCTGTTGGCCGTCGACGAAGTGTTCGACGAAACCCAGGTGCTGCCTTCGGTGGATCTGGAAACCCAGAACTCGCGCCTGCAAATCGCCCTTGAGCTGAACCAGCGTGCCCAGCAGGAACAACTGCAGCATCTGGAGCGCGTGCGTGCCCAGCAGGATCTGATTCTGCTGCTCGCACGCCAGCGCTACAGCACGCACAACTCGCTGCAGGAAGCCGCCGAGCTGATCACCCGCTGCGCCTGCGATATCTACGAAATCGACTGCGCCAGCCTGTGGAACCTCGAAGGCCAGCGCTTGCTGCCGATCTCCGCCTACCACCGCGCAACTCAGGAATACCTGCTGCCGGAGCCGATCGATATCAGCGGCTTCCCCGATTACATGGAAGCGCTGCACAGCAGCCGCGCCATCGATGCGCACAACGCCATGCACGACCCGCGCACCCGCGAGATGGCCGAGGCGATGCGTCCGCGTGACGTCAACGCCATGCTCGATGCCAGCATTCGCGTCGACGGCCAGGTAGTCGGCGTGTTGTGCCTGGAACAGACCGGCGTCACCCGCGCCTGGCAGTCCGACGAAATCGCCTTTGCCGGTGAGCTGGCCGACCAGTTCGCACAAGTAATCAACAATCACAACCGGCGCACCGCCACCAGCGCCCTGCACCTGTTTCAGCGCGCGGTCGAGCAAAGCGCCAACGCCTTCTTGCTGGTCAACTGTGACGGCGTGGTCGAATACGTCAACCCGAGCTTCACTGCGATCACCCAGTACACCACCGAGGAAGTCCACGGCCAGCGCCTGTCGGAATTGCCGGCGCTGGAAAACCTAAGCGAACTGCTGTTCGACGCGCCCTCGGCGCTGGCCCAGAGCAACAGCTGGCAGGGCGAATTCAAAAGCCGCCGCAAAAACCTCGAACCGTACTGGGGCCAGCTGTCGATTTCCAAGGTCTATGGCGATAACCGTGAGCTGACGCATTACATCGGCATCTACGAAGACATCACCCAGACCAAACTCGCGCAGCAACGTATCGAGCGCCTGGCCTACACCGACAACCTGACCAACCTCGGCAACCGTCCGGCATTCATCCGCAATCTCGATGAGCGTTTCGCCCGCGACAGCGATACGCCGATCAGCCTGTTGCTGGTGGACATCGACAATTTCAAGCGGATCAACGACAGCCTCGGTCACCAGACCGGCGACAAACTGTTGATCAGCCTCGCCCGGCGCCTGCGCAACAGCCTCAGCCCGAGTGGCAGCCTGGCGCGTTTTGCCAGTAACGAATTCGCCGTGTTGCTCGACGACACCGACCTTGAAGCCGGGCAGCAGATTGCCAGTCAGTTGCTGATGACCCTCGACAAGCCGATGTTCGTCGACAATCAGTTGATCAGCGTCACCGGCTCCGTCGGCCTGGCCTGCGCGCCGCTGCACGGGCGCGATCCGCAAACCCTGATGCGCAACGCCGGCCTGGCACTGCACAAGGCCAAGGCCAACGGCAAACACCAGTTGCAGGTGTTCACTGAAGCGCTGAACGCCGAAGCCAGTTACAAACTGTTCGTCGAGAACAACCTGCGCCGCGCCCTCACGCAGAACGAACTGGACGTGTTCTACCAGCCCAAGCTGTGCCTGCGCAGCGGTCGCCTGCTGGGCATGGAAGCGCTGTTGCGCTGGAACCACCCGGAACGCGGCATGATTCGCCCGGACCAGTTCATCAGCGTCGCCGAGGAAACCGGCCTGATCATTCCGATCGGCAAATGGATCGCCCGTCAGGCCTGCCGCATGAGCAAATCCCTGACCGCTGCCGGCCTGGGCAATCTGCAGGTGGCAATCAATCTGTCACCGAAACAGTTCTCCGATCCGGACCTGGTCGCCTCGATCGCCAACATCCTCAGGGAAGAAGCGCTGCCGGCCAGTCTGCTCGAACTGGAGCTGACCGAAGGCTTGTTGCTGGAAGCCACCGAAGACACGCATTTGCAGCTCGACCAGCTCAAGCGCCTGGGCCTGACCCTGGCCATGGATGACTTCGGCACCGGGTACTCGTCGCTGAGCTATCTGAAGAAATTCCCGATCGACATCATCAAGATCGATCGCAGCTTCATCCATGAAATCCCCGACAACCAGGACGACATGGAAATCACCTCCGCCGTGATCGCCATGGCCCACAACCTGAAACTCAAAGTTGTCGCCGAAGGCATCGAAACCGCCGAGCAACTGGCGTTCCTGCGCCGGCATCGTTGCGACGTCGGCCAGGGTTATCTGTTCGACCGACCGATTCCGGGCGATGAGCTGATCAAAGCGCTCAAGCGCTATCCGCGTGGGCCGCTCTGCCTCTAACGCCGGCTTCTATGAAGATCCCTTGTGGGAGCGAGCCTGCTCGCGAAGGCGATAAAACCGTCGACATCTTCGTCGCCTGACACCCCGCTTTCGCGAGCAGGCTCGCTCCCACAGTTTTGATAGTGCGAATTCCGGCATCATTCGGCACACTGGCGGTCTGACTTTTTACCTCCAACCTGACTGAGAGGAACGCTCATGGTTCTGCGCTCGGAAATTCTGGTGAACAAAAACGTGCTTCCAACCAAAGAACAAGCCCTGCCCGGCCGCGAAACCCCGATGACCCTGCCGGAAAAACACTTCGTCTTCGAAGACACCCCGCTGCTCGGTCCATTCTTTCAGGACGTCGACTTCGCGATTTTCGGTCTGGGTTGCTTCTGGGGCGCGGAACGACGTTTCTGGCAGCGCGAAGGCGTGGTCAGCACAGTCGTCGGTTACGCCGGCGGCTTCACGCCGAATCCGACGTACGAAGAAGTCTGCTCGGGCCTGACCGGCCACGCCGAAGTGGTATTGGTGGTGTATGACAAGGCCCATGTCAGTTACGAGGAACTGCTGGCGATGTTCTGGGAACTGCACAACCCGACTCAGGGCATGCGTCAGGGCAACGACATCGGCACTCAGTACCGCTCGGTGATCTACGCGACCACCCCGGAGCAACTGGATGCGGCACTGAAAAGCAAAGACGTGTATCAGGCGGAACTGGCCAAGGCCGGTCTGGGTGAAATCAGCACCGAGATCGACCAAGCCCCGCCCGTGTACTTTGCAGAGGCCTATCACCAGCAGTATCTGGCGAAAAACCCTGAAGGTTACTGCGGGATTGGCGGCACCGGCGTGTGCATGCCTGCGAGCCTTGCGGGCAACTAGCCCGACTGATCGTTCCCACGCTCTGCGTGGGAATGCAGCCCGGGACGCTCCGCGTCCTGACAGCGGACGCAGAGCGTCCATTGAGGCATTCCCACGCGGAGCGTGGGAACGATCGCTCGGCGATCAACTCTCGGCAATCAACCAATCCATCTGCCAGCCACCCTGGGTCTGCCCAAGCTTCTTCGACAACCACGGCAGCAGCTCCCGCAGTTCTTCCTCCAGCCCCCACGGCGGATTGGCGATCGCCAGCCCGGAACCGTTCAGGCTGTTCGGCGTATCCAGCGGATGCACCAGCAGCTCCACACGCAGCAACTTCGGCGCACCGGTGCCTGCCAAGTCCTGATAGAAACGCCGCAACGCACGCTGATCCTTCACCGGATACCAGATCGCTGCCACGGTCTGGCGCATGCGGCCGATGGCTTCTTTCATCGACGCCGCGCAACGCTGCATCTCGTCGAGTTGCTCGAACGGCGGATCGATCAGCATCACCGCGCGCTTTTCCTGCACCGGCAACATCGCCCGCGCCACATGCCAACCCTCGCCCAGATGCACTTTTACCCGACGATCGCCGGCCATGTTGTCCTTGAGCAACACACCGTCTTCCGGGTGCTTCTCGTTGAGCATCACCCGATCCTGCGGCCGCGTCAGACGCCGTGCCAGCTCCGGCGAACCCGGGTAATAGCGCAACTGGCCATCCGGGTTCATCTCGTGCAGCACCTTCATGTAATCAGCGGTCAGCGCCGGCAGGTCCGGCTGATCCCACAACCGCGCAATGCCTTCCAGGTACTCGCCGGTGCGATTGGCCTGATCGCCCTGCAAGTCATACAGACCGATGCCGGCGTGCGTGTCGAGATAGGCAAACGGCTGCTCCTTGCGCGACATCAGGGCTATGAGGCGGGTCAAGGTCAGGTGTTTGAACACATCGGCGTGATTGCCGGCATGGAAGGCGTGACGATAATTCATGGCTGCTCCTGCGAGGGCCGCAAAGTTTACCTTTTACCGGTCGGCAAGTCAGGGGTTGGCGGCCGAGCGGACAAAAAGCCTGCCCTCACCCTAGCCCTCTCCCGGAGGGAGAGGGGACTGACGGTGGCGATCTTGCGAGTTACATCGACCTGAATGATCCACGTGATCTCAGGCTTGGCCAAGCGAAGTTCACCACTGAAGTCGCAGGTCGGCGTACATCACCCAGACAACTCGGTCAGTCCCCTCTCCCTCTGGGAGAGGGCTAGGGTGAGGGGCTTTGCTTTTATGGCGTTAAACTGGCTAACCATGAACGACAGGAAGTCAAAAACTCATGCGGTATCTCATCATCTGTTCACTCAGCCTTCTAAGTCCATACCTCGCCCTTGCCGACGAAACTCACATTGAACAGGCACGCCAGACACTAAAGAACTACGGGCTGAGCCACTGCATTCTGAAGCCATTCAACGAACGCTCAGCGCTGGAAAAAGACATTGCGCTGTCCGCCAATGCCTATTCAGTCATGGGCAACGGCCTACATTCCATCCTGCAAGATGAAGAACGCTGCAAGTGCTGCACGATCCCTATAAAGAAACACTGAGCTACATATCGGCGGCTTACCAGCAGACACCTTCACGCAGCAAACACTCAAATGAAAAAGTGGTGTTCCTTGCGTGCCTGAAGATCTACAACTCCGAAGCGTTCAACCGCTTTATCAAAACCCAAGATGCCTACATCTCTGACTGCCCCCCCGATTTCAATCAATCAAAAGATCGCAGCCTTCGGCGGCTCCTACATGGGATAGGCGCTCACTCTGCCGGAGGCTGCGATCTTCTGATCTTCAGGCGGGCAAGCTGCGCAGGCGCTTGCCGATGACATCGAGCACATCACAGCCATCGCGCAATGGGATGGCGCACAGCAAGGCGAAGTCGCTGAGGATCACGGAGTCGCATTCGATCGAGCCGCGCATGCACATGTTTTCCAGGACCTGGACCACGGCGCGGATGCGATAGTTGGCGGCGTCCATGAGGATGTCGAGGGGCACATGGGTGTCGACGAACAGGCTGGGCATGTCGCTGCAATTGCCGGTAAGGGCCATGAAGCGGTTGTCGGGGTGAGGGGTGATTTTTTCGTAGGGTGAATCAGTATGCATATTGGTCATTTTCCGGGTCCCATGATTGATAAACGTGAGCCGCCATCACACCTTCCTACGGGTTAGGGTGGCAGCTGTGCGCGGGAGTAGGAACCGAGCAATCATGGACCTCGGCCACGCCGAAGCGTGCCCCACGCACAGCCGCCGCGAACGATCTTACGGACTTGAACCAAGTGCCGCAAAAAGCCAACGAACTGTAACGTCATGAATGCGGGAATCCTTCACCCTGCCACCACTCTCGCAGTGACAACGAAAAGACTATCCCTGCAACCCACCACGCACCAGTTCATGAAAGCCGCCGCGATTCGAAGGAAACGTCCGAAGCGTTTGCCCCGAAACTTCACTCTGCCTCTGCCAGCAAAAACTCCAGAAGCGCCGATTGTGACGAATCTTCCGACATCGATAATTTGAAAAACTGCCCGACCTTGCAGCGCAAAACAGCCTCGGGAAACGCCTCGAACACGGCCGGTTGCTCCTCGCTCAGCCATTGCAGAGCATTGGCGATGCGTACGCTTGCGTCAGTCTGCGCCAACAGCGATTGCGGCACGCTCCACCACGGAAAGACCCGCCCCGAAACCAGCGCACGGCCCCCGATTTCAATGGCCTGGCCATTGATCAAGGCTCGTGAAACGACTGGCAGCCATTGCGCGGGAATGACCTCGTCAGAGTGCAAAAGAGGCAGCAGAAACCGACCATCCCAAAAGCGGAAAAACACCGCTTTACCGTCCGGCATCAGCACCTGAGTGAGGCTGCGAAAATGCTCGACCAGCACGTCAAGATCCGCCGAAGACACCGCCAACCATCCCCAATCCCGGGATTCTGTTTCCGCCACCCAACGTAAAAACTCACTGTCTGCAGCGACAATTCCCACATAGGGCATCACCGCATCCCACTCGGCATAAATGGTCTCGGCCCAGACTGGATTCGCTGTGCCCTGCCAGGCTTTGAACGCATTGGCGTCGCTGGCGCGACTGAAAATGGCGAACAGTTGTTCCGACGCGTGCAGCGGCTGCCGCGCCAGCCATTGTTCGGGCGTCAATTGTTCAGGCTGCACAGACACCGTCCTTACAACGCTCACACTCTTCGCAGAAAGGCGCATCACCTTTGAGACTCATGATCTGTGCGGCGGTGAGAACCGCCGCCGGCGCAGCGGCCAGTTTCTCTGGCAAGCCCGGCACCACCGGTGCCGCACTCGTTGCCGCCATTGGCGCGCCACCCACAACAATCGGCACGCTGCTGAAAATTCCGCCGGGGCCGATGTTGATCCACTGTCCGCCGGCCTGAATCGTCGCGCTCGCGCCGCCATCAATGACCACTTGCTGGCCTGCGCTGATATGGATCTGCGCTGAGGCGCTGGTGGCCTGGCTGTTTACCCGAACCTGTCGGTCGCCGAGCACGGACAAATGATCATCCAGCCTGACTTCGGTCTGGCGCTGGCCGTGGGTGATGCGTTGCTCGTCGGCCTTGAGTTCATGGCGGGCGGTACCGGTGACGACCACACTGCGCTGATTATCGACCTGCAACTGCTGGTCGTTGAGCACATGCTGGGTCCAGTTGCGCTGGGCACGCAGGTAGATTTCCTCGGCGCCTTTTTTATCCTCGATGCGCAGTTCGTTATAACCGCCACCTCCGGGGCTGCTCTGGCTGCGGAACACGCTTCGGGTCTTGTCTGCCGGCAGATCCAGCGGCACCGGGGTTGCCGCATTCGGCAGGCAACCCATGACCAGCGGCTTATCGGCATCGCCATCAATGAAGCCGACCAGCACTTCCATGCCGACGCGCGGAATCAACACGCTACCGTAGTGATCGTGAGCCCAACCGGTCGCGACGCGCAGCCAGCAACTGGAGTGCTCGTTCAATTCGCCATCGCGGTCCCAGGCCAGTTGCACCTTGACCCGGCCATATTCATCGCAATGGATTTCCAGGTCTTTCGGGCCGGTGACCACGGCAGGCTGGTAACCCGACATGCGCGGTTTTTCCGGGCAAAGCGCCGGACGAAAGACCACGTCCCACGGCGTGGCGACGAAAGTATTGCGGTAGCCCTGAAAGGATTCGCCATCGCTGGTCACCGATTCCTCCAGCACCTGCGGCTGACGGCCGCGATGCTCGACACAGGTGAGCAACCACAGATCATTCCAGTCGCTGCGCGGATGCTCGGTGAGTTGCAGAAAATGCCCGCAGACCAATGAAGACTCGTCGCTGCTGCCGTCGGCCTGATGGTAATCGGCGACGTGCCGTTCCAGCGCTCGCCGAGTCAGCTGTTTGCCGGTTTCACGATCACTGAATTGGCCGGGGAAGTGATAGTCCTCCAGCACCGGACGTTGCTCGCCGTCACTGCGACTTTCCAGAGACAGGCGTGGTTTTTCGAAGTTGTAGTCGCGCCGGGTGACGACGCTGGTGCGGGTTTCCACGCGCACATTGAAACGCTGAATCGCCGGCGCGCCCGCCGACATGCCGCTGCCCGGCAAATACAGCGTTGGCGCGGGCAGCTTGGGGAACACGGTCTGGTCGTCGCCGAATACCAGCAGATGGCCTTCGGGGCTGTGGTGAAAGTGGTAATGAATGCCGACTTCGGCACACAGGCGCTGGATGAATGCCAGATCGCTTTCGGCGTATTGCACACAGTACTCGCGCTCCGGGTATTCGCTGCCCAGGCGAAATTCAAAGGCATCGCGCAGGATCGAATGATCCTTGAGGATCTGCTTGATGATCTGCGGCACGCTCTGATGCTGAAAAATCCGCTGGTTGATGCGATGCCCCAGATACGTCAGACGCGGGACAAGGCTGAGGTGATAGCGTGTCAGACGTTTCCCGGAATCGCCCTGCCCGACCTGATAAATCTGACCATGAATACCGCAACCCTGAGCATCGAAACTCAGAAACGCCTGACCATGCAGCAGGCTTTCCAGATCCAGGTCCGGCCGCTCGCTGACCAGTTCCAGCTCGAAGCGATAGGGTTGGCTGATGGCTTCCCTGCCCGTGAACTCAAGGACTTTGAGGTCATGCCGGGCGCCTTCGAGGGTCAACGTGAAACGCGGTTGATTGGCAGGCGCGAACATCCGATGTCTCTCTGCAGTGTGAGGGCGGGCGATTCTGCATGAGGGGCAAGGGGTGCCGAGCAGGTGACGGGAAATTCAGATTTGCCCTACGTGGGTTGCTGAAAGGACCTTGTTAATTCGGCCGTTCGACTACAGACAATTCAATCAAACCTGCCACCCACCCTGTGGGAGCGAGCCTGCTCGCGAAAGCGGCATGTCAGTCGACACATTCATTGAATGATCAATCGCATTCGCGAGCAGGCTCGCTCCCACAATGGATTTCCACAGGATTCGAGAAATCACAGGCACAAAAAAACGGCCCGCTTCCTGTAGGAAACGGGCCGTTTTCAGGTGAGCCGAAGCTCAGTCCATCACTTGTTCAGATGGAAGTCTTTTTCCGCTGCCTCGAAACGCTCAACCATGCCGCGAGTCGGCTCACCCGCCTTGCTGACAAAGTAGATGGCCAGGCTGGCGAAGATGAAGCCCGGAATGATTTCGTACAGACCCAGCAGTTCGAAATGCTTCCAGACCACCACGGTGATCGCGCCGACCAGAATACCGGCCAGTGCGCCGTTGCGGGTCATGTCTTTCCAGACCACCGAAATCAGCACCACCGGACCGAATGCAGCACCGAAACCGGCCCAGGCGTAGGACACCAGGCCCAGTACGCGGTTTTCCGGGTTGGCAGCCAGCGCGATAGCAATCAGGGCTACCAGCAGCACCATGGCACGACCGACCCAGACCAGCTCCAGTTGCGAAGCGGATTTGCGCAGGAAGGCTTTATAGAAGTCTTCGGTCAGGGCGCTCGAGCACACCAGCAACTGGCAGCTCAGGGTGCTCATCACCGCAGCCAGAATGGCCGACAGCAGTACACCGGCAACCCATGGGTTGAAGAGGATTTTCGCCAGTTCGATGAACACGCGCTCCGGGTTCTCGGTCACAGGACCGGCGACTTCCGGGTGCGCCGAGAAGTAAGCGATACCGAAGAAGCCCACCGCAACGGTGCCGCCCAGGCAGAGGATCATCCAGGCCATGGAAATGCGACGCGCCTTGGCGATCGACTTCACCGAATCCGCCGCCATGAAACGCGCGAGGATGTGCGGCTGGCCGAAGTAGCCCAGACCCCAGCCCATCAGCGAGATGATGCCGATGAAGGTGGTGCCTTTGAGCATGTCGAAGTTGCTTGGATCTTGCGCTTCGATGGCGAGGAACGTGGTGTCAACGCCGCCTGTGGCCAGCAGGACGATGATCGGCGTAAGGATCAGCGCGAAGATCATCAGCGTGGCTTGTACGGTGTCGGTCCAGCTCACCGCGAGGAAACCGCCGATGAAGGTGTAGGCAATCGTCGCCGCAGCACCGGCCCACAGCGCCGTTTCGTAAGTCATGCCGAACGTGCTTTCGAACAGACGGGCACCGGCGACGATGCCGGAAGCGCAGTAGATGGTAAAGAACACCAGAATCACGATCGCCGAGATGATCCGCAGCAAGCCGCTTTTATCTTCGAAACGGCTGGAAAAGTAATCCGGCAGAGTCAGGGCATCGCCGTTGTGCTCGGTCTGCACACGCAGACGGCCGGCGACAAACAGCCAGTTCAGGTAGGCACCGACGATCAGGCCGATGGCGATCCAGCTTTCGGACAGACCGGACATGTAGATGGCGCCCGGCAGGCCCATCAGCAACCAGCCGCTCATGTCGGAGGCACCGGCAGACAGCGCGGTGACGACGCTGCCGAGGCTGCGACCACCGAGAATATAATCGGAAAGGTTGTTGGTGGAGCGATAGGCCATCAAGCCGATCAGCACCATTGCTGCGATGTAGATCACGAACGTGATCAGGGTTGGATTGCTTACGCTCATTGAGTTACGCCCTGGCTTTGTTTTTATGTAGCGGCGGTGGTGAACCGCTCGCAAACGACGACGTTTGGCAGACGATCCGGGATCCCGCGCATTTAAGACTGATGTTTCCCCAGGAAAGCCATCAGCCGATGCACCGGGTTATTCCCGGTTGCACCTTGGCGGCGAATGCTATGCAACAAAGCAAATAAGGTGCAACCAGTTTCGCGAGAATTAGTTGCACCCAGCCGGATTAATCGACGATCGCCCCGTTTTTGCTCCCTTTTGTCGCAGTCATGGCTCTTTGCTAGAAGCAAAAGCACCAAGCAGGAGCAGCACTTTCGTACCAGAAAATATTTCCTGACGAGCTGCGTATTATTCCGGCAAAAAAAGGGTTGCACCCGGTTGCACCTCATTCAACGCACGGCTAATCTTGCGGCCAGCTGATGCCACGCAACTGTGGCAACCATGAGGATAAAAATATGGCTACCACCACCCTTGGGGTCAAACTCGATGACCCGACCCGCGAGCGCCTGAAGGCTGCCGCAACCTCGATTGATCGCACGCCGCACTGGCTGATCAAGCAGGCAATTTTCAATTACCTGGAAAAACTCGAGGGTGGTGCAACCCTGACCGAGTTGAACGGTTTGACCGCCAAAGACGCCGATGACGCAGGCGAAGTGCAGACCGATCACGCTCACCAATGCTTCCTCGAATTCGCTGAAAGCATCCTGCCGCAATCGGTTCTGCGTGCTTCGATCACCGCCGCCTACCGCCGCCCTGAGCCGGAAGTGGTGCCGATGCTGATCGAACAGGCGCGCCTGCCAGCACCGATGGCCGAAGCCACCAACAAGCTCGCGGCGACCATCGCCGAAAAACTGCGCAACCAGAAAAGTGCCGGCGGTCGTGCGGGCATTGTTCAGGGTCTGTTGCAGGAATTCTCCCTGTCGTCCCAGGAAGGCGTGGCGCTGATGTGCCTGGCCGAAGCGCTGCTGCGCATCCCGGACAAAGGCACCCGCGATGCGCTGATCCGCGACAAGATCAGCACCGGCAACTGGCATCCGCACCTGGGCAACAGCCCTTCGCTGTTCGTCAACGCTGCGACCTGGGGCCTGCTGCTGACTGGCAAACTGGTCTCCACCCACAACGAAGCCGGCCTGACCTCGTCGCTGAGCCGCATCATCGGCAAGAGCGGCGAGCCGATGATCCGCAAGGGCGTCGACATGGCCATGCGCCTGATGGGCGAGCAGTTCGTGACCGGCGAAACCATCGCCGAAGCGCTGGCCAATGCGAGCAAGTTCGAAGCCAAGGGCTTCCGTTACTCCTACGACATGCTCGGTGAAGCGGCACTCACCGAAGTCGACGCGCAGAAATACCTGGCGTCGTACGAACAGGCGATCCACTCGATCGGCAAAGCGTCACACGGCCGTGGGATTTATGAAGGCCCGGGCATTTCCATCAAGCTCTCGGCACTGCACCCGCGCTACAGCCGTGCGCAGTACGAGCGGGTGATGGACGAGCTGTACCCGCGCCTGCTGTCGCTGACCCTGCTGGCCAAGCAATACGACATCGGCCTGAACATCGACGCCGAAGAAGCCGACCGCCTCGAGCTGTCGCTGGACCTGCTTGAGCGCCTGTGCTTTGAGCCGCAGCTGACTGGCTGGAACGGTATCGGTTTCGTTATCCAGGCTTACCAGAAGCGTTGCCCGTACGTGATCGATTACGTGATCGATCTGGCTCGCCGCAGCCGTCATCGCCTGATGATCCGCCTGGTGAAAGGCGCGTACTGGGACAGCGAAATCAAACGCGCCCAGGTCGAGGGTCTGGAAGGCTATCCGGTCTACACCCGCAAGGTGTACACCGACGTTTCCTACATTGCTTGCGCACGCAAACTGCTGTCGGTGCCGGAAGTCATCTACCCGCAATTCGCCACGCACAACGCCCACACCCTGTCGGCGATCTACCACATCGCCGGTCAGAACTATTACCCGGGCCAGTACGAGTTCCAGTGCCTGCACGGCATGGGCGAACCGCTCTACGAACAGGTTGTAGGCAAGGTTTCCGAGGGCAAGCTGAACCGTCCGTGCCGCGTGTACGCACCGGTCGGCACCCACGAAACCCTGCTGGCTTACCTCGTACGTCGCTTGCTGGAAAACGGCGCGAACACTTCGTTCGTCAACCGCATCGCCGACCAGTCGATTTCGATTCAGGAACTGGTGGCCGATCCGGTGGCACAGATCGAGCAGATGGCCACCGTGGAAGGCGGTTTTGGCCTGCCGCACCCGCGCATTCCGCTGCCGCGTGACCTGTACGGTGCCGAGCGCGCCAACTCCAGCGGCATCGACATGGCTAACGAACATCGTCTGGCCTCGCTGTCCTGCGCCCTGCTCGCCACTGCACACAACGACTGGAAAGCCGCGCCGATGCTCGGTTGCGCCTCCAGCAACGAAACGCCGGTCGCGGTGCTGAACCCGTCCGATCACCGCGATGTGGTCGGTCACGTTCAAGAAGCTACCGTCGAAGACGTCGACAACGCCATTCAATGCGCGCTGAACGCCGCGCCGATCTGGCAGGCCACCCCGCCGGCCGAACGTGCGGCAATTCTGGAACGTGCCGCTGACTTGATGGAAGGCGAGATCCAGCCGCTGATGGGCCTGCTGGCTCGCGAAGCCGGCAAGACCTACGCCAACGCCATCGCCGAAGTCCGCGAAGCCGTCGACTTCCTGCGTTACTACGCAGTGCAGGCGCGCAACGATTTCAGCAACGACGCCCACCGCCCACTCGGTCCGGTGGTGTGCATCAGCCCGTGGAACTTCCCGCTGGCAATTTTCAGCGGCCAGGTCGCTGCGGCATTGGCCGCCGGTAACCCGGTACTGGCCAAACCGGCTGAGCAGACTCCGCTGGTAGCGGCTCAGGCTGTGCGCCTGATGCTCGAAGCCGGCATCCCGGAAGGCGTGCTGCAACTGCTGCCGGGCCGTGGTGAAACCGTCGGCGCCGGTCTGGTCGGTGACGAACGCGTCAAAGGCGTGATGTTCACCGGCTCCACCGAAGTCGCGCGCTTGCTGCAACGCAACATCGCCGGCCGTCTCGACAGCCAGGGCCGCCCGATTCCGCTGATCGCCGAAACCGGTGGCCAGAACGCGATGATCGTCGATTCCTCGGCCCTGACTGAACAAGTGGTGATCGACGTAGTGTCGTCGGCCTTCGACAGCGCCGGTCAGCGCTGCTCGGCACTGCGCGTGCTGTGCCTGCAGGAAGATTCCGCCGATCGCGTCATCGAAATGCTCAAAGGTGCCATGGCCGAAAGCCGTCTCGGCAACCCCGAGCGTCTGTCCGTGGACATCGGCCCGGTGATCGATGCCGAAGCCAAGGCCGGCATCGACAAACACATCCAAGGCATGCGCGACAAAGGTCGCAATGTTTACCAGGTTGCGATTGCCGACAGTGAAGAGGTCAAGCGCGGCACCTTCGTCATGCCGACCCTGATCGAGCTGGAAAGCTTCGACGAACTGCAACGCGAAATCTTCGGCCCGGTACTGCACGTGGTGCGCTACAAGCGCAAAGAGCTGGATCAACTGATCGGCCAGATCAACGCCTCCGGTTACGGCCTGACGCTGGGCGTGCACACGCGCATCGACGAGACCATCGCCAAGGTGATCGACAACGTCAACGCCGGTAACGTCTACGTCAACCGCAACATCGTCGGTGCCGTGGTCGGCGTGCAGCCATTTGGCGGCGAAGGCCTGTCGGGTACTGGCCCGAAAGCCGGTGGCCCGCTGTATCTGTACCGCCTGCTGTCGACGCGCCCTAGCGACGCAATCGAGCAATCCTTCGCTCGCGGTGATGCCATCGTCGCCCCGGACGTGCGCTTGCGCGATGCCATGAGCCAATCGTTGAACGCGCTGAAAGCCTGGGCCGACAACAACAAGTTTGCCGATCTGAGCACCCTGTGCGTGCAATACGCTGCGCAATCGCAGAGCGGCATCACCCGGGTGCTGGCTGGCCCGACCGGCGAGAAAAACAGCTACGCGATCCTGCCGCGCGAACACGTGCTGTGCCTGGCGGAAGTTGAAGGTGATCTGCTGACGCAACTGGCGGCGGTGCTGGCGGTGGGCGGTTCGGCGGTGTGGCCGGAAACCGAACTGACCAAGGCGCTATTCGCCCGCCTGCCGAAGGAAGTGCAGGCGCGGATCAAGCGCGTTGCCGACTGGAACAAGGACGAAGTGGTGTTCGATGCCGTGCTGCATCACGGCCACTCCGACCAGTTGCGCGGCGTCTGCCAGCAGATCGCCCAGCGTGGCGGTGCAATCGTTGGCGTTCAGGGCCTGTCCCAGGGCGAGACCAACATTGCCCTGGAGCGTCTGGTGATCGAGCGGGCATTGAGCGTCAACACCGCTGCGGCGGGGGGTAATGCCAGCTTGATGACGATCGGTTAAACCGCTGTAAATCCAGGCGACCGCAATGGTCGCCTGGTACGCAATACTCTGTGGGAGCGAGCCTGCTCGCGAAAACGGCGTTTCAGTCGACATCAATGTTGCCTGACCCTCCGCTTTCGCGAGCAGGCTCGCTCCCACAGTTGTTTTCGGCGCCTGTTAAGTCCGCGCGCGGCTCCAACATCACGCTTATCAATCATCCTGTTCAGTCTTTATCAGCACGCCTAGACTCGGCCCAACCCCAATTTCCAGGTAGGCCGCCATGTCCGAGACGCTGCTCAGTTCCCGCAATCTGGCTTTCGAGCTGTACGAAGTCCTCGATGCCGAGGGCCTGACCCGGCGCGAGCGCTTTGCCGAGCACAATCGCGAGACCTTCGACGCCGCCATCGGCACCGCGCGCAACATCGCCGAAAAGTATTTCGCCCCGCACAACCGCAAGGGCGATGAAAACGAGCCGCGCTATGAAGATGGCCAGGCCATTCTGATTCCCGAAGTGAAACCGGCGGTGGATGCCTTTCTCGAGGCCGGCTTCCTCAACGCCGCACGCAGCTTCGAGGCCGGCGGCATGCAATTGCCGACCCTGCTGTCGCAAGCCTGCTTCGCGCACTTTCAGTCTGCCAACGCAGCGTCGACCTCATACCCGTTCCTGACCATGGGCGCGGCCAACCTGATCGAGAGCTTCGGCAGCGAAGAGCAGAAACAGCGCTTCCTGCAACCGATGATCGACGGACGTTTCTTCGGCACCATGGCCCTGACCGAGCCCCATGCCGGTTCGTCACTGTCGGACATTCGTACCCGCGCCGAGCCTGCATCCGACGGCACCTATCGCCTGAAGGGCAACAAGATTTTCATTTCCGGTGGCGACCATCCGCTGTCGGAAAACATCGTGCACATGGTTCTGGCCAAACTGCCCGACGCCCCACCGGGGGTGAAAGGTATTTCGCTGTTTATCGTGCCGAAGTTTCTGGTCAACGACGACGGCAGCCTCGGCCAGCGCAACGACGTGCTGCTCGCCGGTTTGTTCCACAAGATGGGCTGGCGCGGCACCACATCGACGGCGCTGAACTTCGGCGATAACGGCGAGTGCGTCGGCTATCTGGTAGGCAAGCCACACCATGGCTTGAGCTACATGTTCCAGATGATGAACGAAGCGCGGATCGGCGTCGGCATGGGCGCGGTGATGCTCGGCTATGCCGGTTACCTGTATTCGCTGGAATATGCGCGTGAGCGGCCGCAGGGCCGGGTGCCGGACAGCAAGGATCCGACCACGGCGCCGGTGCCGATCATTCAGCACGCGGACGTCAGACGCATGTTGCTGACGCAGAAATCCTACGTCGAAGGTGCGTTTGACCTCGGCCTGTATGCCGCGCGTTTGTTCGATGACACCACCACGCTGGAAACCGAAGCCGAACGCAAACAGGCTCATGAGCTGTTGGACCTGCTGACGCCAATCGTCAAATCCTGGCCTTCGGAGTTCTGCCTCAAAGCCAACGAACTGGCGATCCAGATTCTTGGCGGCCACGGCTACACCCGTGAGTACCCGGTGGAGCAGTACTACCGTGACAACCGCTTGAATCCGATCCACGAAGGCACCCACGGCATCCAGTCGCTGGATCTGCTCGGGCGCAAGCTGGCGCAGAACGGTGGCGCCGGTCTCAAGCAGCTGATTCGATTGATCGCCAACACGGCCGAACGTGCCACTGCATACGATTCGTTGACCACCCTGCGCGAACCGCTGGAAAAACTCGTGGCCCGCTTGCAAACCGTGACCATCGGCCTGCTCACCGATCTGGCCCAAGGCAAGATCAACAGCAGCCTGGCGAACTCGGCGCTGTACCTGAAAGTGTTCGGTCACGCAGTGATCGGCTGGCGCTGGCTGGAGCAGGCGATCCGCGCCGAGGAAGGCCTGGCCAAAGGCAATTCGGCGGATGTCGACTTCTATAAGGGCAAGTTGCAGGCGGCACGGTATTTCCTGACATGGGAAGTGCCGGGTTGCCAGCATGAGCTGGACTTGCTGGAGGCGCGGGATGATACGTGTCTGGGGATGCGGGAGGAGTGGTTCTGATCTCGATCGTGCGTAGCGGCTTATTCCCTCTTCGCAGGCAAGTCCGTTCCCACAGGGGCTCTGGGCGTGATCCCGGTGCGAGTGGCTTGCCTGCGCAGGGACCTGATCACGCATCAGCTCAGCCTGATCATATCCAGTTGCTTTGCTGCACACCCACAAAACGCTTGTCCTGTCACCTGTAAAACCTGACAGGTTCCGCCGAAGCAATGGCCGCGTATCCTTGAACCTTCATATGGTAAACCACACAACGGATACGGATATGGACGAGCTAAAGTCGACAGAAAGCGAATCTCTTGACCTCATGCTGTTGCACATAAAAATCGGCGATACGCTACGACGAGGTCAAAACGACGCGGTAGTGACCGCAAAACACTTCGCCGCCAGCGATCCCGACTACAAAATTGAAGTGTCTTTGAAAGATGAAACGCTGGTGTCTGAGCAACCTGTCTCCCATGACGTTATGCTTTGGGCTGCCAGCAAGGACGAAACGTTTGATTTCAACGGACGCAAACGCACCATAACTGCAAAAAACATTTTCGAGTCTGGCGGTCGATATCGCTGCGAACTGGTCATCGCCTGAAGCGCCCCTGAACAGAGCGCTCCGTTGAGGGGCGACGAGATTCTGGCGACCCGTCAAACCTGATTGATGGTCTTGGCAATCGTCTCGACCGTGGCGCTGACTTGCTCTTGATAACGCTCGAGTTCTTCTTTGTGCTGCTTTTTCATTTCGATCTGCTGCGAGCACAGATTCATCGCCGCCAGCACCAGCAAACGGTCGCCGATCAGCGTCGGGTATTTGCGCTTGGTGTCTTCCAGCGTGGCCTTGAGCATCATCGCCGCGTCCAGCAGGGTCTGTTCTTCCCCGGCCGGTGCCTTGATCGAATAGTCCTCGCCAAGAATGGAGATGACTTTTACCCCTGCTGTGCCGTGGTTCATGCGCTGACAGGACCGGCATTGACGCGATCAACCAGCGCCTGGATGCGCGCGGCGGTGGCGCCGTGTTTTTCTTCCTGCTCCATCAGGTTCAGTTGCAGGTTTTCGTTTTCATCCTTGGCCTGGGCCAGTTCCGTGGACAGGGTCTGGTTGGTCTGCAGCAGGGTCTGGTTCTGTTGCACCAGGTCGCTGACGAGCTGTTCCAATTGGCTGAGGGATGCTTCCAACATTTTGATCTTCCAAGCGTTTTTCAAAGGGCGCGTACGATAAAGAAAAGTCACCACGGATGCCAGGGTTAAACCGGCGCAAGGCCTTGATTTTCCTGGCGGGCAAGCGTTCTCGCGAGTTTAAAAGACTGTGATTGGTCGATCTGGTTCCTGCACTTCGTCGCTCAAGCCTGTCTGCGACAAATACGCACACCACCTCAAGACTTTAGTCGTATGACCGATAAGTCACCCATACAGCAGTCTCAGCCCGCATGGATGCGGCCCTTTTCGGTATCCGCCCATGTCCCTTCGCAATATGAATATCGCCCCACGGGCGTTCACCGGTTTCGCCCTGATCGGCGGCCTGATGTTGATTCTCGGCGTGTTTGCGCTGAATCAGATGAGCAAGATCCGCGCGGCCGGCGAAGACATCGCCACCGCCAGCGTGCCATCGATCAAGGCCCTCGACGAATTCACCCAGCTGACCCTGCGCCTGCGCGTGCTCTCCTATCGTTTGCTGATCAACCGCGAACCCGACGTGCAGCAGAAAACCATCGAGCTGTTCGACATGCGCAACCGCCAGATCAGCGATGCGCAACGCGCCTATGAGCCACTGATCTCCAGCCCCGAGGAACGCGCGGCGTACGATCAGTACGTGCAGCTGCTGGCGCAGTACCGTCAGCTCGAAGAACGCATGAAAACCCTTTCGCGCAACAACCAGATCGCCGAGTTGCAACAGATGCTTAACAGCGATTTGCTGAGCAATTCGGAAGCAGTGAACACCGCGCTGGCGCGCTTGCTGGAGATCAACACCCAGCAGATTGCCGAGACTGATCAGGGCGCGAAGGATCAGTATTCGCTGTCGTTCGATCTGGTGGTGACCCTGCTGGTGATCGCCAGCGGCCTGACCCTGCTGTTCGCCTGGCTGCTGACCGTGAGCATTACCAAGCCGATTTCCAAGGCACTCGAGGCGGCGGAAACCATCGCCGAAGGCAACCTCACCCAGCCGATCCATGTCGATGGCGAAGATGAAGCCGGGCGCCTGCTGGCGGCGATGGCGAAGATGCAATCGAAGCTGCGCGACACCCTGCAGCGCATCTCCGGTTCGGCCACACAGCTTGCGTCTGCTGCGGAAGAGCTGAACAGCGTCACCGATGAAAGTGCTCGCGGCCTGACCCAGCAGAACAACGAAATCGAGCAGGCCGCCACTGCGGTCAATGAGATGACCAGCGCCGTCGAAGAAGTCGCGCGCAACGCGGTCAGCACTTCGGAAGCCTCGAAAAACGCCACCACCTCGGCGGGCGACGGTCGTGATCTGGTGCAGGAAACCGTCAGCGCCATCGAACGCATGAGCGCCGATGTGCAGAGCACCGCGTCGCTGATCGGCGACCTGGCCAATGAATCCCGCGACATCGGCAAGGTGCTCGACGTGATTCGTGGCCTCGCCGATCAGACCAACCTGCTGGCATTGAACGCAGCGATCGAAGCGGCGCGCGCCGGTGAGGCCGGTCGTGGTTTCGCCGTGGTGGCCGACGAAGTGCGCGCCCTGGCCCATCGCACCCAGCAGTCGACCAGCGAAATCGAGCGGATGATCGGCAGCATCCAGAGCGGCACCGAACACGCCGTGGATTCGATGCGCAACAGCACCGAGCGCGCCGAATCGACCTTGAACATCGCGCGCGGTGCCGGCCTGTCGCTGGACACCATCAACAGCGCTATCGTCGAAATCAACGAGCGCAACCTGGTCATCGCCAGCGCCGCCGAAGAGCAGGCGCAGGTAGCGCGGGAAGTCGATCGCAATCTGGTCAACATCCGCGATCTGTCGGTGCAGTCGGCGACCGGCGCCAATCAGACCAGCGCGGCGAGCAATGAGCTGTCGCGCTTGGCGCTGGATCTGAACAACATGGTTGGACGGTTCAGCCTGTAACACACCTCGCTGGAGCTTCCCCTGTGGTGAGGGGATTTATCCCTGTTGGGTGGCGAAGCCGCCCCAAAAGCAGCGTATGCGGTTCCCTTTAAGGATCCGCGTACAGCGGTTTTACGACGGCTGCGCCGCCGAACGGGGATGAATCCCCTCGCCACAGTCATCACTCGCCGCATTTTCAGGGTGATTCTGCAGAAAAGCTTTTTGACAGCATCACATTTCAACAGGTTAGAATCGCTGGCACGCAGACTGCATGGTCAGTTTGTGCCTCGTCTTTACGCTTCTGGAGTACTGCCTTTGAATGCGACGACCATCAACAGCCTGTTCTTGATCGGCGCGTTGCTGGTAGGCGCAAGCATTCTTGTCAGTTCTCTTTCTTCACGTCTCGGCATTCCGATTCTGGTCATCATTCTCGCGGTCGGCATGGCTGCCGGGGTCGATGGTGGCGGTATCATTTTCGATAACTACCCGACGGCCTATCTGGTCGGCAACCTCGCCCTGGCAGTGATCCTGCTCGACGGCGGCTTGCGTACGCGGGTGTCGAGTTTCCGCGTGGCCTTGTGGCCGGCGCTGTCGCTGGCCACGGTCGGGGTGTTGATTACCACCGGGCTGACCGGCATGGCCGCTGCGTGGCTGTTCGACCTCAATCTGATTCAGGGCCTGCTGATCGGCGCCATCGTCGGCTCGACCGACGCCGCTGCGGTGTTCTCGCTGCTCGGCGGTAAAGGCCTCAACGAACGAGTCAGCGCCAGTCTGGAAATCGAATCCGGCAGCAACGACCCGATGGCGGTGTTTCTCACCGTCACCCTGATCGACATGCTCGCCAGCGGCGAAACCGGCCTGCACTGGAGCCTGCTGACCCACTTGATCCGCGAGTTCGGCATCGGTGGCGTGATCGGTCTGGGCGGCGGCTGGGTGATGCTGCAACTGGTCAATCGCATCAATCTCGCCGCCGGGCTCTATCCGATCCTGATCATTGCTGGCGGTCTGGTGGTGTTCGCGCTGACCAACGCCTTGCATGGCAGCGGCTTCCTTGCTGTCTATCTGTGCGGTCTGGTGATCGGCAACCGCCCGGTGCGCAGCCGCCACGGCATTCTGCACATGCTCGACGGCATGGCCTGGCTGGCGCAGATCGGCATGTTCTTGGTGCTGGGCCTGCTGGTCACGCCCCACGATCTGCTGCCGATCGCCCTGCCCGCCCTCGGTCTGGCGCTGTGGATGATTCTTTTCGCGCGGCCGCTGTCGGTGATGGTCGGCCTGCTGCCGTTCAAGGCCTTCCACGGTCGTGAAAAAGCCTTTATTTCCTGGGTCGGCCTGCGCGGCGCGGTGCCGATCATTCTCGCGGTGTTCCCGCTGATGGCCGGGCTGCCGCAAGCGCAGTTGTATTTCAATCTGGCGTTCTTCATCGTGTTGGTGTCGCTGCTGGTGCAGGGCACGAGCCTGCCGTGGGTGGCCAAGCTGCTCAAGGTGACGGTGCCGCCGGAACCCGCGCCGATTTCCCGGGCGGCACTGGAAGTGCACGTCACGAGCGAGTGGGAGCTGTTCGTTTACAAGCTCGGCGCCGAGAAATGGTGCATCGGCTCGCCCCTGCGTGAGCTGAAAATGCCCGAAGGCACACGCATCGCGGCGCTGTTTCGTGGTCAGCAACTGCTCCATCCGTCGGGTAGTACGGTGCTGGAAGTCGATGATTTGCTGTGTGTTATTGGCCATGAATACAACTTGCCGGCCCTCGGCAAACTGTTCAGCCAGGCACCGCAACGCGGCCTCGATCTGCGTTTCTTCGGCGACTTCGTGCTCGAAGGAGACGCCCAGCTTAAAGCGGTTGCAGCGCTGTATGGCTTGCCGGCCGAAGGCATCGATCCGGACATGACCCTGGGTGCGTTCATTGCGCAAAAAGTCGGGGGTGCTCCCATCGTCGGCGACCAGGTGGAGTGGAACAACACCCACTGGACGGTGGCGGTCATGGACGGGAACAAGATCGGCAAAGTGGGCGTCAGATTCCCCGAAGGAAGTCGCCCGGGCCCCGGACTCTTCCTCTAAACTGCTCCCACTCTCACTTGCTTGACCGGTCTCTATGCCTACCCTGCGCTCCTTTTTCGCCGCGGCCCTGCTGGGCCTCAGTCTTGTCGTCGGCCCGCTGCATGCTGCCGAACCACCGTCCAGCGATGCCGTGCAGGCCAGCCTCGACAAGCTGGCCGACAGCAAACTGCCGGACGCCGACAAGAAGACCCTGCAGACCGTCCTGCAGAACACCCTCAATCAGCTGAACAACCAGCGTGATTACGAGCAGAAACTGATCGATCTCAAGCGTCAGTTGGCCAACGCGCCGAAGCAGACGATTGAAAACACCCGCGAACTGAGCCGCCTCAAGGCCACCGCGCCAGTGCCGGTCGCGCAGCGTTTTCCGAAGGAGTCGATTCAGCAACTGGAGCAGATCCTTACCGATCGCTCGACCCAGCAGAGCGATCTGCAAAAAGCCCTGGCCGAAGCCAACAGCCTGATCATCACCGCGCAGACTCGCCCCGAGCGCGCTCAGGCGGAGATTTCCGCCAGCCAGACGCGCATCCAGCAGATCAACACCATCCTCAAATCCGGCAAGGACACCGGCAAAACGGTCACCGCCGAACAGCGCGACCAGTTGAACGCCGAACTGGCCGCACTCAATGCGCTGATTCCGCTGCGCCGCCAGGAACTGGCCGGCAACACCCAGTTGCAGGATCTGGGCAATGCCCAGCACGACTTGCTTTCGGAGAAATCCGATCGCCTCGACCGCGAGATCCAGGAACTGCAAACCCTGATCAACCAGAAACGTCTGGCGCAGTCGCAGGAAACCGTTACTCAGCAATCGATCGAGGCGCAGAAGGCCGGCGGCAGCAGCCTGCTGGCGAGTGAGAGCGCGACCAATCTCAAGCTTTCCGACTATTTGCTCAAGAGCACCGACCGTCTCAACGAAGTCACGCAGCAGAACCTGCAGACCAAACAGCAACTCGACACCCTGACCCAGAGCGATTCGGCACTGGACGAGCAAATCAACGTGCTCAAGGGCAGCCTGCTGCTGTCGAAAATTCTCTACAAACAGAAGCAGGCGCTGCCGCACTTGAAGGTCGACCGCGACCTCGCCGACCAGATTGCCGATATTCGCCTGTATCAGTTCGATGTCAGCCAGCAGCGGGAGCTGCTGAGCAATCCGGCGACCTACGTCGACAATTTGCTGGCCACGCAGCCGCCGGAGCAGGTCACCCCGCAATTGCGCAAGAGCCTGCTCGATCTGGCCAACACCCGCGCTGATCTGCTCGAGCGGCTGAACCGCGAGTTGAGCGCGATGCTCAATGAATCGATCACCCTGCAGCTCAACCAGAAACAACTGCTGAGCACCGCGCAAAGCCTGCGCGCGACCCTCGACGAACAGATGTTCTGGATCCCCAGCAACAAACCGCTGGATGTGGAATGGATGCGCGGTGTGCCCGAGCGCCTGGAGCGGCAGGTCAATACCTTGCCCTGGGCGTCGAGCCTGAGCGAGCTGGCTGACGGCCTGACCCAGCGGCCATTGCTGTTCTTGCCTCTGGCGCTGCTGATTGGCGCCCTGTTGTGGCGACGCAAGGCCCTGTACGGACGACTCAACAAGGTTCACCAGGACATCGGCCACTTCAAGCGCGACAGCCAATGGCACACGCCGCAGGCGATTCTGATCAACATTCTGTTGGCAATGCCGGTGGCGCTGGGTCTGGCGCTGTGCGGTCTGGCCCTGCAGATCGACGCGCGCGGGCAGAACGCCAACATGGGCGCGGCGCTGTTGCAGATGGGCCAGGCCTGGCTGGTGTTCTACACCGCGTACCGGATTCTTGCGCCGGGTGGCGTGGCGGAATTGCACTTCCGCTGGGAAAAACCGCAGGTCGAGTTCCTTCAGGGCTGGGTGCGTCGATTGGGCCTTGTGGTCATGGCGCTGGTGGCCGTGGTGGCCGTCGCCGAATTGCAACCAGCGGCGCTGGCCGATGACGTGCTCGGCATGCCGGTGGTGCTGACCTGCTACGCCTTGATGGCGTGGCTGCTCAGTCGCCTGCTGATCAGCAGCCCGACGCACCAGAACGCTTCGCTGTTCCGCAAAGCCGTCGGAGTGATGTTCACCCTGCTGCCGATCGCCCTGTTTGTCGCGGTGTGCTTCGGCTACTACTACACCGCGCTGAAACTCAGCGACCGCTTGATCAACACCCTGTACCTGCTGATGTTCTGGCTGGTGATCGAGGCGACCTTCGTGCGTGGCTTGAGCGTTGCCGCGCGGCGTTTGGCTTATCAGCGCGCACTGGCCAAACGGCAGGCGGCAAAAGAGGCCGGCGACGGCGAAGCGGTGATCGAAGAGCCGACGCTGGACATTGAAAAGGTCAACGAGCAGTCCCTGCGCCTGATCCGTCTGGCCCTGCTCGGCGGTTTCATCGCGGCGCTGTACTGGGTCTGGTCGGACCTGATTTCGGTGTTCTCGTATCTGGACAACATCACCCTTTACGAATACACCAGCGGCACTGGCGCCAACATGAGCATGGTGCCGATCAGCATCGGCGACATGCTCGGCGCGCTGATCATCATCGGCATCACCTTCGCGCTGGCGCGCAACTTGCCCGGTCTGCTCGAAGTGTTCGTGCTGTCCAAGCTCAACCTGGCCCAGGGTAGCGCTTATGCGACAACGACGCTGCTGTCCTACGTGATTGCCGGCGTTGGTTTTGTCACCACCCTGTCGACCCTCGGCGTCAGTTGGGACAAGTTGCAATGGCTGGTGGCGGCGCTGTCAGTAGGCCTCGGTTTCGGTATGCAGGAGATCTTCGCCAACTTCATCTCCGGCATCATGATCCTCTTCGAACGCCCGGTGCGAATCGGCGACACCATCACCATCGGCAACCTCTCGGGCACGGTGAGCAAGATCCGCATCCGCGCCACGACCATCACCGACTTCGACCGCAAGGACATCATTGTCCCGAACAAGACGTTCATCACCGGGCAACTGATCAACTGGTCGCTGACCGACACCATCACCCGCGTCACGCTGAAACTGGGCGTCGATTACGGTTCGGATCTGGACCTGGTCAAGGAACTGCTGCTCAAAGCGGCCCGGGAGAACCCGCGTGTGCTCAAAGAACCTGAGCCACACGTGTACTTCCTCAACTTCGGCGAAAGCACCCTCGACCACGAACTGCGCATGCATGTGCGCGATCTCGGTGACCGCAACCCGGTGCTGGATGAGGTCAACCGCTTCATCAATCGCGAGTTCAAGAAGCAGCACATCAACATCTCGTTCCGGCAGATGGAGGTTTATCTGAAGAACCTGCACGGCCAGGAATACAAGATGGTGCCTGTGGAACCCGAGAACAAAACCATCGTGCCGATCGTCGACGGGCAGAAACCGTTGCCGGAACCGCCACCGAGCAAACTCGACTAACCGACATGGTCCCAGCAGAATGCTTGGACATTCTGCTGGAGCCGGCCCGTGAAAGCCCTCGACGAACTGACTTTCGACAACCGCTTTGCCCGCCTGGGCGACGCGTTCTCCGCGCACGTGCTGCCCGAACCGATCGACAATCCGCGTCTGGTGGTCGCCAGCCCGGCCGCTCTGGCCTTGCTTGATCTCGATGCGGCCAGCGCCGAAACCGAAGAATTCGCGCAGCTGTTCGGCGGCCACAAGCTGTGGGCCGACGCCGAGCCACGGGCGATGGTGTATTCCGGCCATCAGTTCGGCGGTTATACCCCGCAACTGGGTGACGGGCGCGGTCTGCTGCTGGGCGAGGTGTACAACAACGCCGGTGAACACTGGGACCTGCACCTCAAGGGCGCCGGGCAAACGCCGTTTTCGCGCATGGGCGATGGTCGCGCGGTGCTGCGCTCATCGATTCGCGAGTTTCTCGCTTCCGAAGCGCTGTACGCGCTGAACATTCCATCTTCGCGGGCCGCCTGCGTGATTGGCTCCGACACGCCGGTCTGGCGGGAAAAGCAGGAACGCGCGGCGATGGTGCTGCGTCTGGCGCCGAGCCATATCCGCTTCGGCCATTTCGAATACTTCTACTACACCAAGCGCCCCGAGCAGCAGAAACAGCTTGGCGAGCATGTGCTGGCGATGCACTTCCCCGAATGCCTGGAGCAACCGGAACCGTATCTGGCGATGTTTCGCGAAATCGTCGAACGCAACGCCGAGCTGATCGCCAAGTGGCAGGCTTATGGCTTCTGCCACGGCGTAATGAATACCGACAACATGTCGATCCTCGGCATCACCTTCGACTTCGGCCCGTTCGCCTTCCTCGACGATTTCGACGCAAATTTCATCTGCAATCACTCCGATGATCAGGGCCGCTACTCGTTCAGCAATCAGGTGCCGGTGGGCCAGTGGAACCTCAGCGCCCTCGCCCAGGCACTGACGCCGTTCATCAGCGTCGAGGCCCTGCGCGAAACCCTCGGCTTGTACCTGCCGCTGTTCCAGGCGCACTACCTCGACCTGATGCGCCGCCGCTTCGGCTTCACCACCGCCGAGGACGACGATCAGCAACTGCTGGAAAACCTGCTGCAACTGATGCAGAACAGCGGCGTCGACTACACGCTGTTCTTCCGCCGCCTCGGTGAAGAGTCAGCCGAACAGGCCATCGCCCGCCTGCGCGACGATTTTGTCGATATCAAAGGTTTCGATGCCTGGGGCGAACGCTACGTCGCCCGGGTCGGCCGCGACGGCAATGCCGATCAGGCACAACGCCGCGCACGGATGCATGCCGTCAATCCGCTGTACATCCTGCGCAATTATCTGGCGCAAAAGGCTATTGATGCGGCGGAACAAGGGGATTATGCCGAGGTACGCCGACTGCATGCGGTGCTGAGCAAACCGTTTGAGGAGCAGCCGGGGATGGAGGGTTACGCCGAGCGGCCACCGGAGTGGGGAAAGCATTTGGAGATCAGTTGTTCTTCGTAGGCGCTTCAGCTTAGCGGGTCGATTGCACTGATTACACGGTCGACGATGTCAGACATTGTCACGTCATCCAGTCGCTCGATGAATTTGGCCGTGCCGTCTCGTACCCGTTGTTCTATGTCAAAACTGCGAACCTGATTACACACCGCTACACCATTGGTTTCGTGGCCAGTAATGGCGACCGCCAAACCCATACTCCGGCTGAAATTCCCACCGCTAGTAACAGGCACCGTCATGCTCACGCCCAATGCGTTGATCTCTCTGGGCGTGATGACCACAAAGCGATGTCTGTTCATCATCTCCCGCCCCGCCACTGGGTTTGGATCAATCCAGTAAACGTCACCCCGCTGAGGGGGCTGGCGGCGCACCATCAACCCAGCTCCCGGCCGACAGAATCACCTTCAAGGGTCTCGCTAGTCTGGGCGTTAAGTTTCTGCAATTCTTCTGCGCCTTCGAGTAGCTCTGACAAACTATAACGCTTACGCGTAGCGGCTACGGCTGGACGAGCAATCAGTTCGCCATCGACCACATTCAGCTCTAGCTGTGCGCCAACCTCCAGATGCAACAACTTTAAAAGCGTGGGCGGAATCGTAATGACGGCAGCGCCGCCTTGGCGGCGTATCTTGGAAGTTACGGACATTATGTCGCTCCGATTTGATGCATAGGAATCATCGATTCCTGGATTAGTGCAACAAAAGTAGCACGCAGATAAAGACAAAGCGATCTCCTCACGACAAGCGTAAAACGCCGAATTGGTCTTCAGACCAGCCATCGATCCCGGAACGGTTTTGAGAAAAATGTGAGCAGTTGCGACATTGATAAGTTGGCAGATCGACTCCAAATCAGTTCTATAGACTGCCTATCAGAGAACCAATCATGACCACCCCACTCCTCATC
>NZ_RCOC01000099.1:0-32574 GCF_004307515.1 Pseudomonas sp. Sample_14
AACCGCCGACATTCTGCTTGTAAGGCAGACGCTCTCCCAGCTGAGCTAATCACCCGTTTGCATCTCCGAGGCCGCGAAATTTACGCAGGTGGCGAAGCTAAGTCAATAGCAGGATTGGAGTTTTTTTCAAAAACGGGTTTTAGCTGCAAGCTGCAAGCTCCAAGAAAAAGCAGGATCACCTAAAGCAGGCACACCAGCGTCTTGCTTTAGCTTGCAGCTTGCAGCTGCCTTTCACTGCTCGTAGATCATCTTCTTGGTCATGCCGCCATCGACGACAAATTCCTGGCCGGTGACAAATCCGGCATTCCTCGACAGCAACCACGCCACCATCGCCGCCACGTCCTCGACAGTCCCTACCCTGCCCGCCGGATGCTGAGCATGATCGGCATCGGCCAAAGGTTCGGCGCGACGCACCGAGGGATCACGGGCATCGATCCAGCCCGGACTGACTGCGTTCACGCGGATTTCCGGTCCAAGGCTGATTGCCAGCGCATGGGTCAGCGCCAACAGCCCGCCCTTGCTCGCAGCGTAGGCCTCGGAGTCCGCCTCCGACTGTCGCGCGCGGGTCGAGGCCAGATTGACGATCGAACCGTTGTGCGCACGCAGATAAGGCGCACAGTGCTTGGCCAGCAACATCGGCCCGCTCAGATTCACCGCCAGCACCCGATTCCAATACGCCAGATCGAGGCTTTCCAAGGTGATGTTGTGCGGATCGGCGACCGCCGCGTTGCAGACCAATGCATCAAGGCGACCAAACTGCCCCAATACCTCGGCCACGCCCAGCGCGACCTGATTTTCGTCGGCGACGTCCATGGCGATGAACCAGGCGTTCTCGCCCAGCACCTTCGCCACTTTCGAACCTCGCACCCGATCAAGATCGGTCAGCACCACCTGCCAGCCTTCGCTGATCAGCCAAGCGGCGATTCCGAGGCCAATACCGCGCGCAGCCCCGGTGACCAGCGCCACGCGGCCATGGGTGTTGGCCGCGGGTGTGGACAACTCGATCACAATGCCGCCAGACCGCGCGCCAGATCAGCTTGCAGGTCAGCCACATCTTCCAGACCGACCGCAACGCGGATCAGACTGTCACGAATGCCTGCCGCTTCACGCTCCTGTGGCGCCAGACGGCCGTGGGAGGTGGTGCTTGGATGGGTGATCGTGGTTTTGCTGTCGCCAAGGTTGGCGGTGATCGAAATCAACCGCGTGGCATCGATAAAGCGCCAGGCGCCTTCTTTGCCGCCCTTGACCTCGAAGCTGACCACCGCACCAAAACCCTTCTGCTGGCGCTGGGCCAACTCGTGCTGCGGATGGCTCTTGAGGCCGGCGTAATGGACTTTCTCGATGCCGTCCTGCTGCTCCAGCCATTCGGCCAGCGCCTGAGCGTTGGCGCAATGCGCCTTCATGCGCAGGTTGAGGGTCTCGAGGCCTTTAAGGAAGATCCACGCGTTGAACGGGCTGAGGGTCGGCCCGGCGGTCCGCAGGAAACCCACCACTTCTTTCATCTGCTCACCGCGCCCGGCGACAACGCCGCCCATGCAGCGGCCCTGACCGTCGATGAACTTGGTCGCCGAGTGCACGACAATATCCGCGCCGAGCTTCAGCGGCTGCTGCAACGCCGGGGTGCAGAAGCAGTTGTCGACCACCAGCTGCGCGCCCTTGGCATGCGCGATTTCTGCCAGGGCGGCGATATCCACCAGCTCGGCCAACGGATTGGACGGCGACTCGACAAAAAGCAGTTTGGTGTTGGACTTGATCGCCGCATCCCAGGCCGACAGATCGGCCAGCGGTACGTAATCGACTTCGACACCGAAGCGCTTGAAATACTTCTCGAAGAGGCTGATGGTCGAGCCGAACACGCTACGCGACACCAGCACGTGATCGCCAGCACTGCACAGGCTCATTACAACCGCCATGATCGCGGCCATGCCGGTGGCCGTGGCGACGGCCTGCTCGGCGCCTTCCAGCGCGGCGATGCGCTCTTCGAATGCGCGCACGGTCGGGTTGGTGTAACGCGAATAGACGTTGCCCGGCAATTCGCCGGCAAAGCGCGCCGCTGCATCGGCAGCGGTGCGGAACACGTAACTGGAGGTGAAGAACATCGGGTCACCGTGTTCGCCTTCCGGCGTGCGGTGCTGACCGGCACGGACGGCCAGGGTATCGAACGCTACGCCTTCGAGGTCGCTGTCCAGCCGACCGGCATCCCATTCCTGACTCATGCTGTCTCTCCTTTGTTCACGAACAATAAATATCAGATACAAAACCGGCCCCTCAGGGCCGGTGGAAACTCAGTTGTTGTACAGATCGATAATCGCACTGACTGCCTGGGTCTTGACCTTCGAGGCATCGTTGCGCGCCTGTTCGATCTTGTTCAGGTAAGCCTCGTCGACGTCACCGGTCACGTACTTGCCGTCGAACACTGCGCAATCGAAGTGCTCGATCTTGATCTTGCCGCCACCGACCGCTTCGATCAAGTCAGGCAAGTCCTGATAGATCAGCCAGTCAGCGCCGATCAGATCGGCCACGTCCTGAGTCGAACGGTTGTGCGCGATCAGTTCGTGAGCGCTCGGCATGTCGATACCGTAGACGTTCGGGAAGCGCACCGCAGGCGCCGCCGAGCAGAAGTAGACGTTTTTCGCGCCGGCTTCGCGGGCCATCTGGATGATCTGCTTGCAAGTGGTGCCGCGCACGATCGAGTCATCGACCAGCATGACGTTCTTGCCGCGGAATTCCAGCTCGATGGCGTTGAGCTTCTGGCGTACCGACTTCTTGCGCGCAGCCTGGCCCGGCATGATGAAGGTGCGACCGATGTAACGGTTCTTGACGAAGCCTTCGCGGAATTTCACGCCCAGGTGATTGGCCAGTTCCAGCGCAGCGGTACGGCTGGTGTCCGGAATCGGGATGACCACGTCGATGTCGTGCTCAGGACGCTCACGCAGGATTTTCTCGGCGAGTTTCTCGCCCATGCGCAGACGTGCTTTGTACACCGACACGCCGTCGATGATCGAATCCGGACGCGCCAGGTAGACGTGTTCGAAGATGCACGGGGTCAGGGACGGGTTGGTTGCGCACTGACGGGTGTGCAGCTTGCCATCTTCGGTGATGTATACCGCTTCGCCCGGCGCGAGGTCGCGAATCAGGGTGAAACCGAGCACGTCCAGGGAAACGCTTTCCGAGGCGATCATGTACTCGACGCCTTCGTCAGTGTGACGCTGGCCGAACACGATCGGGCGAATGCCGTGCGGGTCGCGGAAACCAACGATGCCGTAACCGGTGACCATCGCCACCACGGCGTAACCACCCACGCAGCGGTTGTGCACATCGGTCACAGCGGCGAACACGTCTTCTTCGGTCGGCTGCAGCTTGCCGCGCTGGGCCAGCTCGTGGGCGAACACGTTGAGCAGCACTTCCGAGTCGGAACTGGTGTTGACGTGACGCAGATCGGATTCGTAGATCTCTTTGGCCAACTGTTCAACGTTGGTCAGGTTACCGTTGTGCGCCAGGGTGATGCCATACGGCGAGTTGACGTAGAACGGCTGGGCTTCGGCCGACGTCGAGCTGCCGGCAGTCGGGTAACGGACGTGGCCGATACCCATGTGGCCGACCAGACGCTGCATGTGACGCTGCTGGAACACGTCACGCACCAGGCCATTATCCTTGCGCAGGAACAACCGGCCATCATGGCTGGTCACGATACCGGCAGCGTCCTGGCCGCGGTGCTGGAGCACGGTTAGCGCGTCATACAGCGCCTGATTGACGTTCGACTTACCGACGATACCGACGATGCCACACATGCGACGCAACCCCTACTTAATGGATCTGAACTGAACAGCACTCACTGAGGCGTTTTCGCCGTCGGCAAGAGCTGCTCCTTGAACGGAATCTCAGCGGGTACGCTGATTCCGCTGGCAAGCCACTGACTGCTCCACCCGAGTATCAGGTTTTTGGACCAGTCGGCGACCAATAGAAACTTGGGCACGAGCTGTGATTCTTTCCACCACCCGTCCTGCTGTACCGGCCCCAGGCTCAACAGCCCGACCGCCACGACCACCAGCAACACGCCACGCGCTGCGCCGAAGGCCATGCCGAGGAATCGGTCGGTCCCGGACAACCCGGTGACGCGAACCAACTCGCCGATAAGATAATTGATCATTGCGCCCACGATCAGTGTGGCGACAAACATGATGGCACAGCCCGCAATCACGCGAGCCGATGGGGTTTCGATGTATCCGGCGAGGTACTCGGACAGTGAGCCACCAAACATCCAGGCAACCGCTCCTGCGATGATCCAGGTCAGCAGCGATAACGCTTCCTTTACGAAGCCGCGGCTCAGACTGATCAATGCGGAGATGGCGATGATTGCAACGATCGCCCAGTCAACCCAGGTAAATGGCACAGTGCAGCCTACAGACGGATAAGGCGGCGCATTTTAGCAGAGCGCATGGCTGTCGGTAAGCTGCGATTGTCAGTGCTTTTCAATCGAGGTGATAGATTTCAGCCACGTTCAGGCTGAAAACGGACAACGAAGCCTTTGAGGTTCTGCTGACGACTCAGCAGATCACGCAGACGGTCGGCTTCGGCACGCTCGATCAGCGGACCGACGAACACCCGATTCTTGCCATCGGCCGAACGAATGTAGGCGTTATAACCCTGGCTGCGCAGGTTCTTCTGCAGGCTCTCGGCGCTGGCACGGCTCGACAGGCTGGCAAGTTGCACTGACCAGCTCACCGACAGACCGTTGGCATCGACGCGGCTCTGCGTGGTGTCAGGCTTGCTGGTTGCGGAGGTGATTGGCTGAGCCGGCGCCGGAATCGGCTTGGCCACTGGTGGCGGCGTTGCCGGGCGGGCAATCTGCGCCGGGATGGTCGGTGCCGGGGCGGCCGGAGCAGCAGCCGGAGCAGCAGGCACCACTTCTTCAGCGACCTCTTCGTCCGTTGGCACCGGCTCTTGTGGCAAAGCCTGGGGCTCAGGCACGGCGACCGGGTCCATTTGCACTTGCGGCATGGCCGAAGGCTGAGGCGCAGCCGGGGCCTCGACGGTCACCTGACGCTGCTCGTCCTGACGGGAAAACAGCATCGGCAGGAAGATCACCGCCAGCGCCACCAGCACCAGCGCGCCAACCATGCGCTGCTTGTACGCTTTATCCAGCAAAGCCATTTGCCGCTTCCTCCGTGGAGCGCCGGGCCAGACATTCAAGGGCCTCGGCGACACAATAAAATGATCCGAACAACAGAATCTCGTCGTCGCTGGTTGCCTCAGCGCACTGCCCTTCCAGAGCGGCCGCAACGCTGGCATAGGACGTAACCGAAGCACCAAGGTTCTGCAGCGCTGCCTCAAGCTCAGCTACGGGACGCGCACGCGGCGAATCCGGCGGCGCGACAGCCCAATGCGCGACACTAGCATTCAATTCGCCAACAACACCATCGAGATCCTTGTCCGCCAGCAACCCGAACACCGCCAGACGCTTGCCAACCGGCGGCCGCGCAGCCAGACGTCGCGCGAGATATTCAGCGGCATGCGGATTGTGACCAACATCCAGCAACAGGTTCAGGCGCTTGCCGTTCCATTCGAACGAACGACGATCGAGGCGCCCGACCACGCGCGTCGCCTGCAACGCCGCGACAATCTGTTCGGCATTCCACGGCAAACCTGTCAGCAGATAGGCTTGCAGCGCCAGCGCGGCGTTTTCCATCGGCAGATCAAGCAGTGGCAAATCACGCAATTCGACCGCTTGGCCCTGCGCGTCGGTACCGCGCCACTGCCAGTGCTGCTCAGTTATGCCGAGATCGAAATCGCGACCACGCAGAAAAAACGGGCAAGCCAGTTCGCGTGCCTTGTCGAGCAGCGGTTGCGGAGGATTCAGGTCGCCACACAAGGCCGGTTTGCCCTGACGGAAGATACCGGCCTTCTCGAAGGCGACGGATTCGCGGGTATCGCCCAGATAATCGGCGTGATCGACGCCAATGCTGGTGACCAGCGCAATATCGGCATCGACCACATTGACGGTATCCAGACGCCCGCCCAATCCCACTTCGAGCACCACAGCGTCAAGCGCGGATTGTTGGAACAGCCAGAACGCCGCCAGGGTGCCCATTTCGAAGTAAGTCAGGGAAGTGTCGCCGCGGCCCGCCTCGACCGCAGCAAAGGCTTCGCACAGCTGGGCGTCAGTGGCTTCGACGCCATTGAGTTGCACCCGCTCGTTATAACGCAGCAGGTGCGGAGAATTGTAGACGCCAACGCTCAGGCCCTGCGCACGCAGCAACGAAGCCACGAACGCGCAGGTCGAACCCTTGCCGTTGGTGCCGGTGACCGTGATCACCCGAGGCGCCGGCTGGCCCAGCCCCATGCGGGACGCTACCTGTTGCGAACGCTCCAGGCCCATGTCGATGGCCGACGGATGCAACTGCTCGAGGTAGGCGAGCCATTCACCAAGGGTGCGCTGGGTCATACGTTGGCAGGCACCGGCGGAACCACGATCGGCTCGATCGGCGCGGCGACGAATTTCGGCGTCGGCTTGCCAGTCATTTGTGCCAGCAGGTTACCCAGACGCGGACGCAGTTCCTGACGGTGAATGATCATGTCGATTGCACCGTGCTCCAGCAGGAATTCGCTGCGCTGGAAGCCTTCCGGCAGTTTTTCGCGCACGGTCTGCTCGATTACCCGCGGTCCGGCGAAGCCGATCAGGGCTTTCGGTTCGCCAACGATGACGTCACCGAGCATCGCCAGACTGGCGGAAACGCCGCCGTAAACCGGGTCGGTCAGTACGGAGATGAACGGAATGCCTTCTTCACGCAGGCGCGCCAGCACGGCCGAGGTCTTGGCCATCTGCATCAGCGAGATCAGCGCTTCCTGCATGCGCGCGCCACCGGAAGCGGCGAAGCAGATCATCGGGCAGCGGTTTTCCAGTGCGTAGTTGGCAGCGCGAACGAAGCGCTCACCGACGATGGCGCCCATGGAACCGCCCATGAAGTTGAATTCGAATGCCGAAACCACTACCGGCATGCCCAGCAGGGTACCGCTGACCGAGATCAGCGCATCTTTTTCGCCGGTCTGCTTCTGCGCAGCAACCAGGCGGTCCTTGTACTTCTTGCCATCGCGGAATTTCAGACGGTCAACCGGCTCCAGGTCAGCACCCAGTTCATTGCGGCCTTCCGGGTCGAGGAAGATGTCGATGCGCGCACGTGCGCCGATGCGCATGTGGTGGTTGCACTTGGGGCAAACGTCCAGGGTCTTTTCCAGCTCCGGACGGTACAACACCGCCTCGCAGGATGGGCATTTGTGCCACAGACCTTCAGGCACCGAGCTCTTCTTGACCTCCGAGCGCATGATCGAAGGGATCAGTTTGTCTACTAACCAGTTGCTCATGCTTTCTTTCTCCAGTACCGGCGGCCCGAACGCTCTGGTTCGCAGCCCCGCGTATGCCCTTGAGCTAAATTCATGTGTGTGGCGATGGTTGATGAACAGTCGCGGTCAGCGCGAAACATGACCTGCGTACGATTCAGCAACCCTCAGCCGCGCCTGCTTTGTGCAAGTGCATTGATGGACGGCGGCAGACTGCCAGCCGTCACATCGACGATGTATTGCCGCGCACCGCATTGATGAATGCGCGAATCTTGTGGTGATCCTTGATGCCTTTGCTCGCCTCTACTCCGCCGCTGACATCCACCGCGTAGGGCTTGACCCGTGCCACCGCGTCGGCAACGTTCTCCGGCGTCAGGCCGCCGGCCAGAATCAGCGGTTTGCTCAAATGTTGCGGAATCAGTGACCAGTCAAACGCCTCGCCGGTTCCGCCAGGCACCCCTTCGACATACGTGTCGAGCAGTACGCCACTGGCGCCGGGAAAGGCATCGCAGGCAGCGGCAATGTCATCGCCGGCCTTGACCCGCAGCGCTTTGATGTACGGACGATGCCAGCCTTCGCACTCCTGCGCGCTTTCGTCGCCATGGAATTGCAGCAGATCAAGCGGCACCGCATCGAGGATTTCTCCCAGCTCGCAACGACTGGCGTTGACGAACAGCCCCACGGTGGTGACGAACGGCGGCAACGCCTTGATGATCGCCCTTGCCTGCTGCACATTCACTGCACGCGGGCTCTTGGCGTAAAACACCAGACCAATCGCATCGGCGCCGGCTTCGACGGCGGCCAGCGCATCTTCGATGCGGGTAATGCCGCAGATCTTGCTGCGAACAGCTGACATGTCAGGAAAACCTCAAGGCAAAATCCGAAAACGTCCCGGATGGTAACAAAAGCGTCCGAGGGCGTCAGCCGTCAAGTTCGGAGAAACCCGTAAGGAAATGTGGCCCGATAAAGCGCTCGGGTAACGGGAATTCGTCGTGGTACTCGACCTGCACCAGATAGAGTCCATATGGATGCGCCGTCACCCCGCCGGAGCGACGCTCGCGACTCTCCAGCACTTCTTTCATCCACTCCACCGGGCGCTCCCCGGCACCGATGGTCATCAGCACACCGGCAATATTGCGCACCATGTGATGCAGGAACGCGTTGGCACGAATGTCGAGCACGATCATCTTGCCGTGTCGGGTCACGCGCAGGTGATGCATCTTTTTGATCGGCGACTTGGCCTGGCACTGACCAGCCCGGAACGCGCTGAAGTCGTGGGTACCGATCAGGTACTGCGCGGCCTCGGCCATGCGCTCGGCGTCGAGCGGACGGTGATTCCAGGTGATTTCTTCGTTGAGGTGCGCCGGGCGAATCTGATCGTTGTAGATCACATAGCGATAACGCCGGGCGATGGCCTTGAAGCGCGCATGAAAATGCGCCGGCATGACTCTGGCCCAACTGACGCTGATGTCATGGGGCAAATTGATGTTGGCGCCCATGACCCAGGCTTTCAGCGAGCGATCAACTTGAGTGTCGAAGTGCACGACTTGGCCGCAGGCATGCACGCCGGCATCGGTACGCCCGGCGCATTGCAGGGAAACCGGCGAATTGGCGACTTTCGACAGGGCCTTTTCAAGCTCTTCCTGCACCGTCGCCACACCGGTCAACTGACGCTGCCAGCCGCTATAGCGCGAGCCTTTGTACTCAACGCCCAGTGCGACGCGGTAAAAGCCGTCGGGCGCCATTTCGGCGACCGGATTATCTATGTTTGCCAAGGTGGGACAGCCTGCTGATTTTGCAAAGGCGGGCATTATAAGGCGGTGGGCCGGGGATGCCAGAGTTCTCTATCGGCAGTACCGCCGCCTTCGCGAGCAGGCTCGCTCCCACATTTGCAATGCATCCCCCTGTGGGAGCGAGCCTGCTCGCGAAAGCAATCGATCAGACACCGCAGAATTCGGCACAAACAAAAACGGCAGCCCCACCGGGCTGCCGCTTGTTGTTCACCGCTGAACTTACGCCAGGTTGGAAAGCATTTCCTTGGCCTCGCCCCGCTGCTTCTCGTCACCCTCGGTCAACACTTCGTTGAGAATGTCGCGCGCACCGTCTGCGTCGCCCATGTCGATATAGGCCTGGGCCAGATCGAGTTTGGTCGCCGCTTCGTCAGTGCCGGCGAGGAAGTCGAAATCGTCTTCGCCCAGATCGTCACCCATCGCCGCGTCCGCTTCGGTGAAGCTCGGCTCGGCCATGCTTTGCGACAGGCGATCCAGCTCGGCATTGACGTCGTCCAGCTCGGCCGAAAAGGCATCCGGCTCAGCAGCCGGGTTGCTGTCCATTTCGTCCGCCAGCGACAGGTCGAAATCGGCTGGCAGCTCCAGATCGTCCTGCGGCACGTCAGCAACTACCGGCGTCTCGACCGGCGGCAAGTCCTTCACGCCGTCGTCCAGATCCAGCAGGAAGTCATCTTCAGCCAACGTGGCCGGCGATGGTTCGGCGCCCAGATCCATATCCAGATCGAAGTCCGACAGATCGTCGAGATTGTCTTTCATCTCGGTCTGTTCTTGCAGCACCGAGGCGAAGCTCAGATCGTCTTCGGCCGGAAACGCGTCGAGCTCGACCGGCGCTTCTGGCTCGGCTACTGGTGGAGGATCGACCGGGGTGATGTTGTCGAGGTCGTCCAGGCTCAAATCGAACGCGGTGTCGAGGTCGTCAGCGGCGGTCTCGGGCGCTTGCGGCTCGTCTTGCAGCAGTTCCTTGACGTACTGCGCGTCCAGCTCGGCAGCGACGGCGGCAGCCGCCAGTCCACCGGCAGCAACCACGGCCATGGCCGGGAAGCGGCTTTTCAGCGCTTCGACCTTGGCGAAGTTATCGCCATTGGCCACCAGTTGACGCTCCTGCGCGACGAACGCATCACGGTCGCCCTGCTGGCCGTAGACTTCCATCAGCTTCAGGCGCAGATCGCTGCGTTCCGGCTCAAGGCTGACGCCCTCTTCCAGCAGCGCGGCGGCTTGATTGAGGCGACCGGCATTGATGTGCGATTGCGCTTTGTCGAGCACGTCATCAGAGCGTTCGCCGGCCGGGGCCACCAGTGGTGCGGCAATCGGCGCAGCCATCACCACCGGAGTGACGACCGGTGCAGGGGCTGGCGCAGGTGCCGGAGCTGGCGTATTGAGTTTGACGCTGGCCGCTGGGGTTTCGAGACCAGAGAAGCTGCTTTCCGGCAGTTCCTGCTCAGCGGAGAATTCTTGCTCTTCAGCCAGAGCGCGGGCCATGCGCAGGTGCTTTTCAGCTTCCTGCTGGGCTTTGCGACGGCGCGCCAGCAGCAACAGCAGAAGCAGCAGAACCACCGCACCGCCGCCGATCAGGCCGAGCAGGATCGGATTGGTCAGCAGTTCATTGAAGGCTTTGTCGTCATCGGCGGCAGCAGGCGGCGTAGTTTCGACCACCGGCTCGACGACTGGCTCAACCGGGGTTTCCGCTGGCGGCGCGATGGCCGACTCTGGAGTCGGTGAAGCCGCTGCGGCGTCGGCCGGAGTGGCTGGCGGTGTCGCGGCCAGATCGGCAGTGATCGCCGGCACCGGCGGCACAGCAGCAGTGGCGCCAGGCGCAGCGCCGGCGCCGTCGGCCTGCATCTTCGCCAGTTGATTGTTCTTCAGCTCGATCAGCTTTTGCAGCTTGTCCAATTGGCTCTGCAGATCCGCCATGCGGCTTTTCAGTTCCTCGTTGTCACGACGGGTCGTGTCGAGGTTTTCCTGGGTGATTGCCAGTTTGTTGCTCAGCGCCTTGGCGTCGCCGGCCGGGCCTTTCGCACCGGGCTTGGCACTTTCTGCCGAGACCAGGCTCAGGTTGTCCTGAGTGTTGGCCGCTGCACCGGTATTGCCACGGCCACGATTGGTCGCATCCAACTGCTGCTGACCGGTGCCAGGCTTGGCCGCGTAACGACGGCCCTGACGCCAGGCTTCGTTCTGCGCCGCCACTTCAGCGATGGCTGCCGACTGCGGCAGCGCGGTGCTTTGTACTGGGTCCGGCAGACGCAGCACCTGGCCGGTTTTCAGACGGTTGATGTTGCCGTCGATAAAGGCATTCGGATTGAGCGCCTGAATCGCCAGCATGGTCTGCTGGACCGAGCCACCATTGCGCGCCTTCGCGGCGATTTCCCACAGGGTGTCGCGCGGCGTGGTGGTGTATTGATTGCGATGGGTGGCACCAGTGGTTGGCGCGGTGATGGTCTGCGACGGCGCCGGTTGCGCGGCGGCGTCAGCGGTCTGCGGCGAGAACTTCGACGGATCGAGCAGCACGCTGTAATCACGCAGCAGGCGGCCATTGGGCCACATCACCTGCACGAGGAACTTCACCATCGGTTCCGACAGCGGTTGGCTCGAGGTCACGCGCAACACGCTTTTGCCGCTGGCATTGAGTACCGGGGTGAACGTCAGGTCATTGAGAAAGGCCTGCCGATCAACGCCAGCCTTGGCGAAGTCTTCAGGGGAAGCCAGGCTCGGCACCACCTCGGCGGCGGTGAGATCCTTGACGTCGAGCAGCTCGATTTCAGCCACCAACGGCTGGTTCAGGGTCGACTTCAGGGTCAGCTCCCCGAGCCCGAGGGCATGCGCCATACCGGAGGACAGCGCCGAGGCGGCCGCTATTGCTAACACCAGTTTGCGAACTTGAACCATAGCCTCATCCTTTGTTTGAACGTTCCTCGGCCAGCGAGAAGCTTTTGAATACCGCTGCCGTAAGGCATTGCGCGCGACGACGGGGGTCGCCGCGCGCGATCATTTCTGTGCTGCCCCGGAAAGTCCCGGAGGGTGACTCGTCATCGACGCGCTTCGGGCAAGCATAGCGCTCACCTAGAATCAGTCGACAAATTGTTGCCAAGTATCTTTTACAGCAGGTCTTTTATCAACAACTCAGCCAGTTGCACGGCATTGAGCGCCGCGCCTTTGCGTACGTTATCTGACGTCAGCCAAAGATTTAGTTCCGCCGGGTCGTCGACACCACTGCGCACGCGGCCGACATAGACCACGTCCTGCCCCACCGCATCGCCGACCGCGGTCGGATAATCGCCGGCCTCGACCAGCTCGATGCCCGGTGCTGCCTCGAGCGCGGCGTTGACTTTTTCCAGGTCAACAGCGCTGCCTGACTGCAAGGTCACGCTAAAGCTATCGCCAAAAAACACCGGGGCTTGAACGCAAGTGGCAGAAATCTTCAATAAAGGTTTTGCCAGCACCTGACGCAACTCGCGTACCAGACGCTTTTCCAGCAGCGTATGGCCTTGCGCATCAGGCGCACCGACTTGCGCCAGCAGGTTGAACGCCATCTGCCGGTCGAAGAACGTCGGTTCCAGCGGACGCATGTTGAGCAGCTCGGCGGTCTGCCGCGCGAGCTCGGTGACCGCCTCGCGGCCTTGCGCCGAAACGGCCAGGTTGGCGGTGACGTTGACGTATTGCAGATCGAGCAGATCGAGCAACGGCGCCAGCACCACGGCAAGCGTAGTGGCCGACGGGCTTGGGCTGCTGACCTGGAACGGGCTTTTCAGACTGGCGAGAATATCGCCATTGGCCTCGGGCACCACTTGTGGCGCCTGATCGGCAGGCAAGGCGCCAGACAGGTCGATCAACGAGCAACCGGCAGCATGGGCGCGAGCGGCGTAGCTCAGCGACACCGCAGCGCCAGCGGCGAAGAACACCAGTCTGACCTTGCTGAAATCGAACTCGTCGACCTCGCGCACGCGGACGTTTTTGTTGCGGAACAGCACCGAGCTGCCGGCCGATTCGCTGCTGGCCAGCAGGTGCAGATTGCCGACCGGGAAGTCGCGCTCTTCGAGAATCTGTACGAGGGTTTCGCCGACAGTACCGGTGGCGCCGATAACGGCGATATCGAAAGTCTGGGTCATGGAGCTACCTCTGGCAAAACGGGGGGAGCGGCACTTTACCGGGTGGGTGGCGCACAGGCAATTTCTGCCCGTACCGATCGTTCCGACGCTCTGCGTGGGAATGCCTCAACGGACGCTCCGCGTTCTGCTTTGGAAGGGACGCAGAGCGTCCCGGGATGCATTCCCACGCGGAGCATGGGAACGATCATTACGCATAAAAAAACCCGCACCTCTTTCAAGGCACGGGCTCTTTCACAACTTCAAGCGATCAACGCTCCAGCAGGATCCGCAGCATGCGGCGCAGCGGTTCGGCCGCGCCCCACAGCAGTTGGTCGCCGACGGTGAAGGCGCCGACGAATTGCGAACCCATGTTCAGCTTGCGCAGACGACCGACCGGTACATTCAGGGTGCCGGTGACCTTGGTCGGGCTCAGCTCCTGCATGCTGATCTCGCGGTTGTTCGGTACCAGTTTGACCCACGGGTTGTGCTGGCTGATCAGCCCTTCGATATCGGCGATCGGTACGTCTTTGTTCAGCTTGATGGTCAGCGCCTGGCTGTGGCAGCGCATGGCGCCGATGCGCACGCAGATGCCGTCGACCGGGATCGGGCTCTTGAAGCGACCGAGGATCTTGTTGGTCTCGGCCTGGGCCTTCCACTCTTCGCGGCTCTGGCCGTTCGGCAGTTCCTTGTCGATCCACGGGATCAGGCTGCCGGCCAGCGGTACGCCGAAGTTTTCGGTCGGGTACGCGTCGCTGCGCATGGCTTCGGCCACGCGACGGTCGATGTCGAGGATCGCGCTGGCCGGATCGGCCAGTTGATCGGCGACAGCGGCGTGGGTCGCGCCCATCTGCTTGATCAGTTCACGCATGTTCTGCGCGCCGGCACCGGAGGCCGCCTGATAGGTCATGGCGCTCATCCACTCGACCAGACCGGCCTCGAACAGACCGCCCAGGCCCATCAGCATCAGGCTGACGGTGCAGTTGCCGCCGATGTAGTTCTTGGTGCCCGCGTCCAGCTGCTGGTCGATGACCTTGCGGTTGACCGGGTCGAGAATGATCACCGCGTCATCGTTCATGCGCAGGCTCGACGCCGCGTCGATCCAGTAACCCTGCCAGCCGGCTTCGCGCAGCTTGGGGAATACTTCGCTGGTGTAGTCGCCGCCCTGGCAGGTCAGGATCACGTCGAGGGTCTTCAGCTCGTCAATGCTGTAAGCGTCCTTGAGCGGAGCAATGTCCTTGCCCACGGACGGGCCTTGGCCACCGACATTGGACGTGGTGAAAAACACCGGCTCGATAAGATCGAAATCCTGCTCTTCCAGCATCCGCTGCATGAGCACGGAACCGACCATCCCGCGCCAACCGATCAGACCTACACGTTTCATCGCAACTACACCTTCTTGAAAAGTGGGCCGCTGCTTTGTATTGAATTTCGCAGCGGGCCCGAGAGATTACAGATTCCGCAGCGCGGCGACTACTGCGTCGCCCATTTCCTGCGTACCGACTTTGGTACAACCGGCCGAGTGGATGTCGCCGGTGCGCAAGCCCTGATCGAGCACGACGCTGACGGCTTTTTCGATGGCATCGGCAGCGTCGTGCAGATTGAAGCTGTAACGCAGCATCATCGACACCGACAGGATCGTCGCCAGCGGGTTGGCAATGCCTTTACCGGCAATGTCCGGCGCCGAACCGTGGCACGGCTCGTACATGCCCTTGTTGTTGGAATCCAGCGAGGCCGACGGCAGCATGCCGATCGAACCGGTGAGCATCGACGCTTCATCGGAGAGGATGTCGCCGAACATGTTGTCGGTGACGATCACGTCGAACTGCTTGGGTGCGCGTACCAACTGCATGGCGGCGTTGTCGACGTACATGTGGCTCAGTTCGACTTCCGGGTAATCCTTGGCCACCTGCTCGACCACTTCACGCCACAACTGGCTGGATGCCAGCACGTTGGCCTTGTCCACCGAGCAGAGCTTCTTGCCACGAACCATGGCCATGTCGAAACCGACACGGGCGATGCGGCGGATTTCGCTTTCGCTGTACGGCAGAGTGTCGTAGGACTGACGCTCGCCGTTGTCCAGCGTACGGGTGCCACGCGGCGCGCCGAAGTAAATGCCGCCGGTCAGCTCACGGACGATGAGGATGTCCAGACCGGCAACGATTTCCGGCTTCAGGCTCGACGCGTCGGCCAGTTGCGGATAGAGGATCGCCGGGCGCAGGTTGCCGAACAGGCCCAGTTGCGCGCGGATTTTCAGCAGGCCGCGCTCAGGGCGGATGTCACGCTCGATGGTGTCCCATTTCGGGCCACCGACAGCGCCCAGCAGCACAGCGTCGGCAGCGCGGGCGCGATCAAGGGTCTCGTCGGCCAGCGGCACGCCATGCTTGTCGATGGCCGCGCCACCGATCACGTCGTGGCTCAGCTCGAAGCCCAAGCTGTACTTATCATTGGCCAATTCCAGCACCTTGACCGCTTCGGCCATGATTTCCGGACCAATACCGTCACCCGGGAGAATCAGAATCTGCTTGCTCATGCTTTCCTCGTGTCTTCAAGCGGTGCGCCACTGAACGGCGCGCCGGGAAAAATTCTTATCGCTCAGCCATCAGTACGATCACATCGGTACTGAACGAGCCGTCGGCTTCTATCTCAAAATACTCACGCACTTCGTTGCCCATCGACTGCTGCAACTGGCGGATCGCCGCGCGCATCACGTCAGGTGTGCGCATGCGCTCCACCCAACTGCTGTACTCCAGACGCAGGCGCTGCCGGGTGGTGCTGCGCACATGCAGACCGGCCTCGCTGACCTGGCGCAGCCACTCGGCGGCGGAGTAGTCGCGGACATGGCTGGTGTCGCGCAACACCTCAACGCTTTGCAGGTAAGTGTCGAACAACGCACTGCCTGGTGACAACACATCAACGAACGCCGCCACCCCGCCCGGCTTCAGCACCCGGCGCACTTCGCGCAAGGCCAGACCGAGGTCGCTCCAGTGATGCGCCGAATAGCGGCTGAACACAAAATCGAACTCGCCATCGGCGAACGGCAAGCGCTCGGCAGCACCGTTGACGGTAATGATGTTGCTCAAGCCGCGATCAACGGCAGCGCCGGCAACCACATCAAGCATTTGCTGGGACAGGTCGTACGCCACCACTTCCCTGACCAGCGGCGCAACATGGAAACTGACGTGACCGGCGCCACAGCCCAGATCCAGCACCCGCGCTCCACCCTGCCCGGCCAGTTCAGCCTGGAGCAGCGCGAACTCGCTGCCTTGGGCGTGAACCGCGCTGCTCAGGTAAGCGGCGGCCTGTTCGCCGAATTGCTTCTGGACGACCTGGGTGTGCTGGGCGGTGCTGGTCATGGATCACATCCTGTAAGCAGTGTTATTTGAAATACATTCCCTGTGGAAGCGAGCCTGCTCGCGAAGCGGCCCGCCCTGACTACATCAATCTCGAATCAGGCGTCGCGAAACAACCACGGCTGACTAACCCGATGCTTGGCCTCGAACGTCGCAATCGCATCGCCGTCCTGCAAGGTCAGGCCGATATCGTCCAGACCATTGAGCAGGCAGTGCTTGCGAAACGCATCGATTTCGAAGCTGTAGACCTTGCCATCCGGGCGGGTCACGGTCTGCGCTTGCAGGTCGATCTGCAATTGATAACCCGGCTCGGCTTCAACCTGCTTAAACAGTTCATCAACTTCTGCATCGCTGAGGATGATCGGCAGCAGGCCGTTCTTGAAACTGTTGTTGAAGAAGATGTCGGCGTAACTCGGCGCGATGATGCTGCGGAAACCGTACTCTTCCAGCGCCCACGGCGCGTGTTCACGACTCGAGCCGCAGCCGAAGTTCTCGCGGGCGAGCAATACGCTGGCACCCTGATAGCGCTCGGCGTTGAGGACGAAATCCTTGTTCAACGGGCGCTTGGAGTTGTCCTGATACGGCTGGCCAACATCCAGATAACGCCACTCGTCGAACAGGTTTGGACCGAAACCGGTGCGCTTGATCGACTTCAAGAACTGCTTGGGAATGATCTGATCGGTGTCGACGTTGGCACGATCCAGAGGCGCGACAAGACCAGTGTGCTGGGTAAAAGCTTTCATGCTGCGCTCCTTTTAGATCAATTCACGAACGTCGATGAAACGGCCGTTCACTGCTGCTGCGGCAGCCATGGCCGGGCTGACCAGGTGGGTACGGCCACCGGCGCCCTGACGGCCTTCGAAGTTACGGTTGGAAGTCGAGGCGCAATGCTCGCCGGACTCCAAACGGTCCGGGTTCATCGCCAGGCACATCGAGCAACCCGGCTCGCGCCATTCGAAACCGGCCTCAAGGAAAATCTTGTCCAGCCCTTCGGCTTCCGCCTGCGCCTTGACCAGACCCGAGCCCGGCACGACGATCGCCTGCTTGATGGTCGAGGCCACCTTGCGGCCCTTGGCGATCACCGCAGCGGCGCGCAAGTCTTCGATGCGCGAGTTGGTGCAGGAACCGATGAATACGCGATCAAGCTGAATGTCGGTGATCGCCTGATTGGCGGTCAAACCCATGTATTTCAAGGCGCGGACGATCGAGTCGCGCTTGACCAGATCCATTTCCTTGGCCGGGTCCGGCACGTTCTGATCAACAGCCAAAACCATCTCAGGCGAAGTGCCCCAGCTGACTTGCGGCTTGATTTGCGCGGCGTCGAGCTCGACCACGGTGTCGAATTTGGCATCGGCATCGGAAACCAGGTCTTTCCAGGCTTCGACGGCCATGTCCCACTGCTCGCCTTTCGGCGCGAATGGACGACCTTTGACGTAGTCGATGGTCTTCTGATCCGCCGCCACCAGGCCGACGCGGGCGCCGGCTTCGATAGACATGTTGCAGATGGTCATGCGGCCTTCGACGGACAGATCACGGATCGCGCTGCCGGCAAATTCGATGGCATGGCCGTTACCGCCGGCGGTGCCGATCTTACCGATCACCGCAAGGACGATGTCCTTGGCGGTCACGCCGAACGGCAATTGGCCTTCGACGCGCACCAGCATGTTCTTCATTTTTTTGGCGACCAGGCACTGGGTGGCGAGGACGTGCTCGACCTCGGATGTGCCGATACCGTGGGCCAATGCCCCGAATGCGCCGTGGGTCGAAGTGTGCGAGTCACCGCAGACCACGGTCATGCCCGGCAAGGTCGCACCCTGCTCCGGGCTGATCACGTGAACGATGCCCTGACGCACGTCGTTCATCTTGAACTCGACGATGCCGTATTCATCGCAGTTGTCGTCGAGGGTCTGCACCTGCAAACGCGAAACCTGATCGGCAATGGCTTCGATGCCGCCCTTACGCTCAGGGGTGGTCGGTACGTTGTGGTCCGGGGTCGCAATGTTGGCATCGATGCGCCAAGGCTTGCGCCCGGCCAGACGCAGGCCTTCGAAGGCTTGCGGCGAAGTCACTTCGTGAATGATGTGACGATCGATGTAGATCAGCGCCGAGCCATCGTCGCGCTGCTTGACCAAATGCGAATCCCAGAGCTTGTCGTAGAGCGTTTTGCCGGCCATCAGACGGTTCCTCATCAGCTTGTTTCTATGCCCTGGGCTTATCAATAACCCTTTGGCTTGTGAGGCCGATCCTATGGGGTTAGATTAAATAACTCAAATTCATATTTTTTATGCTTTGGATAACCAACTGGAATGCGACATGGACTTGGCTAACCTCAACGCTTTTATTGCCATCGCCGAGACCGGCAGCTTCTCCGGCGCCGGCGAACGCCTTCATCTGACCCAACCGGCGATCAGCAAGCGCATCGCCGGACTTGAGCAGCAATTGAAGGTGCGCCTGTTCGACCGCTTGGGCCGTGAAGTCGGCCTGACGGAGGCCGGTCGCGCCCTGCTGCCACGGGCTTATCAGATTCTCAACGTGCTCGACGACACCCGCCGTGCCCTGACCAACCTGACCGGCGAGGTCAGCGGTCGCCTGACGCTGGCCACCAGTCACCACATCGGCCTGCACCGCTTGCCGCCTCTATTAAGGGAGTTCACCCGCCGCTACCCACAGGTTGCGCTGGATATTCAGTTCCTTGATTCGGAAGTGGCCTACGAGGAAATTCTCCACGGCCGCGCAGAACTGGCGGTCATCACCCTCGCGCCAGAGCCGCATACCTTGGTCAAAGCCACGCCGGTGTGGGACGACCCGCTTGATTTCGTCGTCGCCCCGGAGCATTCGCTGATCAACAACGGTGCCGTCAGTCTGGCGGACATCGCCGGCCATCCGGCGGTTTTCCCCGGCGGCAACACCTTTACCCACCACATCGTCCAGCGTTTGTTCGAAGCCCAGGGCCTGACGCCGAACATCGCCATGAGCACCAACTACCTGGAAACCATCAAGATGATGGTCTCCATCGGCCTGGCCTGGAGCGTGCTGCCGCGCACCATGCTCGACGAACAAGTGGCAAGCATCGCATTGCCGGGCATACAGCTCACTCGCCAGCTAGGCTATATCTTGCACACCGAACGGACGCTATCGAATGCAGCACGCGCCTTCATGGCCCTGCTGGATGCACAAATCGATCGGCCAGGGATCCCGGCCTGACTTGTGCTACTCCTATAGCGCCGCTCCTGTGCCTAACGCCACTCAGCTCAAGGCCCGCTGACAATGCCGAAATCTGTTGACCGAACTCCGCCGATGCCGCGAATCCAGGCCGTCGATCCGCGCCATTCCGAGCAGAGCTGGGAAAGCGCGCCGCAATTGCTCGCCGCGCTCAACGGCGCGCGGCTCGGTGCCTGGTATTGGGACATCGAGCGTGGGCAGATCAGCTGGTCGCGGGGCACCCAGGCGTTGTTCGGTTTCGATCCACGGCAGCCGTTGCCCGCCGATTTGGAATACCTCGACCTGTTGCCGCCGGAAGACCGCGCGAAAACCGTGCGTGCTTTCCACGCGGTGATCGCCGGCGCGCCGCTGGAGCAGGCGATGCATCACCGCATCCGCTGGCCCGACGGCAGCCTGCACTGGCTGGAGATCAGCGGCAGCCTGCTGCCAGACAAGAACGGCCGGCCCCGAATGATCGGGGTGATTCGCGAAATCACCCACCAACGCCAGCGCGAGCAGGCCTTGAGCAGCTCGGAGAAACGTTTCGCTACACTTTTCCACCTATGCCCGAACATGGTTCTGCTGACCCGTCAGGATGACGGTCTGATCAGCGAGGCCAACCAGTATTTCGAAAGCCTGTTCGGCTGGCCGGTGCAAAGCGCAATCGGCCGCACCACCCTGGAACTGGGCTTGTGGGTGCACCCCGAGCAACGCGCCGAACTGGTGAAAAAAACCAAAGCCAAGGGCGAGCTGATCAGCATGGAAGTGCAGTTCCGCGCCAGCAATGGCCAGGTGCACGACGGCATCCTCAGCGCGCAGAAGGTCGAGCTCGAAGGTCAGCCCTATCTGCTCAGCACGTTCCTCGACACCACCGAACGCAAAGCTGCCGAACTGGCCTTGAAGGACAGCCAGGAACGCCTCGACCTGGCGCTGGACTCGGCGCAACTCGGCACCTGGGACTGGCACATCCCCAGCGGCATGCTCTACGGATCGGCGCGCGCTGCGCAATTGCACGGGCTGGAGCCGATTCCATTCCATGAATCATTCGAGGAGTTTTTCGAAGGCGTGCCGGGCGAGGAGCGCGACAGCATGCGCGACGCCTACCGCAGCCTGCGCGAAGGCCCCGCCGGCAATTATCAACTGACCTATCGCGTGCAACTGCCCGACGGCAGTTCGCGCTATCTGGAAAGCCGCGCGCGTCTCTATCGCGACGACAACGGCGCACCGCTGCGCATGGCCGGCACGTTGCTGGACATCACCGATCAGGTCGAGCGCGAGCAGCGTCTGGTGGCCTCGGAAGAGAAATTCGCCACGCTGTTTCAGGTCAGCCCCGATCCGATCTGCGTCACGCGCCAGGAAACCGGGGAGTTCATCGAGATCAATTCCAGCTTCAGCCAGACCTTTGGCTGGAGCGCCGCCGATGTGATTGGCCACACCGCCGAGGAAATCGGCCTGTGGGACGCCTCGGCGAAAAGCCTGCAACGCATCGAACGGGTGATTCGCGAACAAGGCCTGAGCAACGTGGCCATTCTCGTCCAGCACAAGGACGGCCAGTCGCTGACCTGCGTGATTTCCAGCCGGCAGATCAGCGTCGGCGACCAGCCGTGCATCGTCACCACCCTGCGCGACATCACCCAGCAACAACGCTCGGAAGCAGCGCTGAAGGCCAGCGAAGAAAAATTCGCCAAGGCGTTTCACTCCAGTCCCGACGCCATCACCATCACCGAGCGCGACACCGGGCGATATCTGGAGGTCAACGATGGCTTCTGTCGCCTCACCGGCTACCGCGCCGACGAAGTGGTGGGCAAAACCGTTTATCAGGTGGGGATCTGGGCCGAAGAGAAACAACGCTCGACCTTACTCGCCGAGTTACAGATCAAGGGCCGCGTGCATCATCAGGAAATGCTCGGGCGCAACAAGCGCGGCGAATTGCTCACGGTGGAAGTCTCGGTCGAGCCGATCACGCTCAATGAAACCGCGTGCCTGCTGCTGACCGCACGCGACGTCAGCCTGTTGAAGAACGCCGAAGCGCAGATTCGTCACCTGGCCTATCACGACCCGCTGACCAACCTGCCCAACCGCGCCCTGCTGATGGATCGCCTGAGTCAGCAGATCGCCCTGCTCAAGCGCCACAATCTGCGCGGCGCCTTGCTGTTTCTCGACCTCGATCACTTCAAGCACATCAACGATTCCCTCGGCCACCCGGTCGGCGACACCGTGCTGAAAATCATCACCGCGCGGCTCGAAGCCAGCGTGCGCATGGAAGACACGGTGGCGCGCCTCGGTGGCGATGAGTTTGTGGTGTTGCTCAGCGGCCTCGAAGGTTCGCGCAGTGAAGTCAGCGAGCAAGTGCGCGCGCTGGCCGACACCATTCGCGAATTGCTTTCGGAGCCGATGTTCCTTGATGGCCAGCGCCTGCAAGTGACGCCGAGCATTGGCGTCGCGCTGATTCCCGATCACGGCTCGACCCCGACCGACCTGCTCAAACGCGCCGACATCGCCCTGTACCGGGCCAAGGATTCCGGGCGCAACACCACGCAGATGTATCACAACACCATGCAGAAAGCGGCCAGCGAGCGCCTGCGCATGGAGACCGACCTGCGCCTGGCGCTGTCGCGCGGCGAGTTCAATGTGCACTTTCAGCCGCAAGTCGATGCCCGCGACAACCGCATCATTGGCGCCGAAGCCCTGGTGCGCTGGAATCATCCCGAACTCGGCGCGCAATCGCCCACCGAGTTCATCAAGGTACTGGAAGACAGCGGCCTGATTCTCGAAGTCGGCACGTGGATCCTCGATGAAGCCTGCAACGCCTTCAAACAACTGATCGCGTTGAAACTGGTCGACCCGCTCAACTTCAGCCTGTGCGTGAACATCAGCCCCCGGCAGTTCCGCCAGAACGATTTCGTCGAACGCATCGAACACAGCATGACCAGCCACGGCCTGCCCTGCTCGCTGCTGAAACTGGAAATCACCGAAGGCATCGTCATCCAGAATCTGGAAGACACCATCAGCAAAATGCGCCGCTTGAAAAAGCTCGGCGTGAGCTTCGCCATGGACGACTTCGGCACCGGTTATTCGTCGCTGACTTATTTGAAGCGCCTTCCGGTAGACACCCTGAAGATCGACCAGTCGTTCATCCGCGATGCGACCACTGACTCCAATGTTGCCGAGATCATTCGCGCAATTGTCGCGATGGCCCGCAGCCTTGAGCTGGAGGTCATTGCCGAGGGCGTGGAGACGCCAGCGCAACTGGCGTTTTTGCAGGGCCTGGAATGCCACTTGTATCAGGGCTATCTGCACAGCCGACCGGTGGGGTTGGAGGATCTGAAAAAACTGCTGCCCTGAATCGGCGGTCGCACAGACTGGCAACAGAGCAACAATTGCCACGGTTTGCGTCAGCCTGTAGGGTCGCGTTTTTTGCGCCGCTTCGAGATCAACCATGCAGGATGCATCCCTTCCCCGCCCGGCCCTGCTGGGCATCGACCTTGGCACCACCAACAGCCTGATCGCCGTCTGGCGTGAAGGCCGCGCCGAACTGATCCGCAACGCCCTCGGCGATGTGCTGACACCGTCGGTGGTCAGCCTTGATGAAGACGACACGATTCTGGTCGGCAAAGCCGCCCGCGCCCGCCTGACCACGCACCCGGAACGCACTGCCGCCGCGTTCAAGCGCTTCATGGGCAGCGACAGGCAAATCCAGCTCGGCTCTCGCCAGTTCAGCCCGGAAGAGTTGTCGGCGCTGGTACTTGGCTCACTCAAGCAAGACGCGGAAGCCTTTCTCGGCCAGGCGGTCACAGAAGCGGTCATTTCCGTACCGGCATATTTCAGTGACGAGCAGCGCAAGCGCACCTTGTTCGCCGCCGAACTGGCCGGGCTGTCCGTGACGCGCCTGATCAATGAACCGACCGCTGCCGCCATGGCGTACGGCCTGCACGAACAGAAGTTCGAACGCACGCTGATATTCGATCTCGGCGGCGGCACGTTCGACGTCACCGTGCTCGAATACGCATTGCCGCTGATTGAAGTGCACGCCTCCACTGGCGACAACTTTCTCGGCGGCGAAGACTTCACCGCCGCCCTGTTGCAGGCCTGCCTGAAACACTGGCAACTCACACCCTCAACGATCGATGCACAAGCCATGGCCAGCCTCGGTGATGCCCTGGAACAGCTGAAATGCAAACTCGGCGAAGGCGCGCAGCACTTGAGCTGGCGGCATGCCGAGCAGACATTCGAATGGGAACTGGATGAAGCCGCTGCAGTGAAAATCTGGGAGCCGTTGCTGGCCCGCTTGCGCGCGCCAATCGAACAGGCTCTGCGCGATGCCCGACTGAAACCGCGCGACCTCGACAGCCTGGTGCTGGTCGGTGGCGCCACGCGCATGCCGGCGGTACAGCAAATGGTTGCCACGTTGTTTGGACGCCTGCCTTATCGGCATCTTGATCCGGATACTATCGTGGCGCTGGGGGCGGCGACGCAGGCAGCATGCAAGGCGCGGGACGGTGCGGTTGAGGAATTGATTCTGACGGATGTCTGTCCGTATACGCTGGGTATTTCGACCAATCGTGGCGAAGGCGTCAGTGGCGCGTTCTCGCCGATCATCGAACGTAACACGGTGATTCCAACGTCACGGGTGCAGCGTTACTCGACGACGTTTGCGCAACAGACTGAAATCCGGATCGCGGTGTATCAAGGGGAACGCCCGTGGGTACGCGACAATATTTTCATCGATTCTTTCGACATCCAATTCACCCCTAGTGAGCAGCTGCAGAGCCTCGATGTGCGTTTCAGTTATGACATCAACGGCCTGCTGGAAGTCGACGTCACGCTTCTGGAAACCGGCGAACGTTACGGCCACAGCATCGACCGCAGCCCGACCGGACTGGATGAACAGGCGCGCAGAGACAGCCATGCCCGGCTCGCGACGCTCAAAGTTCACCCTCGCGACGCCCTGCCCAACCGCACCCTGCTCGCACGGCTGGAGCGAGCATGGATGCAAAGTCTGGGCGACGAGCGTGCGCGCATTGCCGAGTGGATGGACACCTTCAACACCGTGCTTGCCGGCCAGCAAGCCAGCGAAATCGCCAGCCACCGCTCAGCGCTGAATGATGCGCTGGACCAGATGCGTCTTTAACCGTTCAGTTGCCGTAAAGCAGCCTGCAACCCGCCGGACAACATATCTGCCCCACTGTCCGGCGGCACGCCATAGCGGTTAGGCAGTTTGTCTCCCGAAAAGCCGAACAACACCAGCGGCAGGAATGGCAGAAACGGCGACAATCCAAGAAATATCAGCAGTGTCGGTATGCCCCGGCCCATATCGTGCAACCGCCGTACAACTGCCGCGAACAACAGCAGCACGCCAAGCAAAAAGATGAGCATCCCGCCAATCGTCGTGCCAGTTATCAGCCCGGCTATTGGGGTTATCACTACGCATCCCAGGACCTGAGCGATAAAAGCCTTGCGCCCCAGCCGTGATCCGAGGCGCCAGAACGCTTTCGCTGGTACTGGCTGGACATCACTGTTGGCTAACAGCAACCGCTCCGACCACGACAGCAACGCGCACAGTGCCAAGCGCAAACCGACGCTGTTCTGCACGTCATCCTTACCCTGCTGCAGTTGCCGCAATACTCGCGTTTTCGGCACACCGGCAGCGCCGTAGCGAATCAAGCTTTTGAGCGCATCCAGCGCCTCATAGGCCAATAGTTTGTCGACACCGAAATCCGTCAACACCTTGCGCGGTGGCCACACCGGTTCGCCCTTGATCAGACCGTCGCGAAAGCCTTCGAACCAGTCATCCTCGCAACTGACCGCTTCAATCGACTGCAACAACGCCCGGTGCTGCTCGGCGCTCAGGCCTGGATCGTGGTAGAGCACGCCCCAGAACATCAACAAGCCCAGCAGATCATCGCCGCACGCCGCACGGTCACTTTCGACGCAGGTGTAAAGCAGGATGTTGGCGGGCAGCCTGGCGCTGTCGAGAGCCTGCTCGACACTGAACAACTGTTGCACCAGCAAACCGTGCACAGGATCGTCACCCTGCAGCCAGCCGAGCAAACCGGCGCAATTGCCCTGCTCACGCAGCAAGCGCCGCAATAGCGGCTGCAGTCGGCTCAAAGGATGCGCAGGATTGAACGGCAAACGCTCCAGACACTGCGCATCAATCAATTGCAACCAGCGCTCGGGTTGTTCCAGCAATGCCAGAAAAAACACGGTTTGAGCGTGCCAATCCCAGATGGCCGCTCCCAACCCGATCGGCGGCAAACCTGTCGCGCGCCGACTCAACTGGAGCATGAGATCAAGCTCCGTGAGGTCATTGCCGTCTTTGACCGCACTCAGCTCGAACGCGTCGGCGATGCGTGCAAGCGCCGTGTCGCTATAGGGCCGCAAGCGCTGCAACCACAGACGACAAACCTTGTGCAGCGCACCTTCGGACAACGCGAGCGGCAATTGCGGTGAAAGTGTTTGCGAGTCAGTGAAAGCGCTCATGGCCTGCGCAACAGGCGCCTTGGCCAGCCAATGCAGATGTTGCCTGGCCTGATACTTCAGGCCGCTCAAAACCAGGCATTCCAGCGCGTCCACCGGCAGCGGTTCGTCGACAATCTGCTGCAACAAGGCCGAATCACCACGATGCAGCGCCCACGCGTGCCGGTACAGACGCAGCAAACGGCTGTCGTGGTTTTCGCCGATCAACTGCGCGAGCAATGGCAACTCGTCGCCCGCCATGCGCCAATCAACAAAGCTTTGCGCCAGTGCATCAAGCTTGAGCCGTCCGACACCCAACCAACGGGTCAAGGTCTCGGGCCGTTGTGACGGACTGCCATACACCTGGCACTCAGCACCCAGTTCGTCCGGCCAAACGGCGCAGTCCTCCAGACGATCGAACGCCTGAATCAGCAACGGCAGAAAGGTCGGCTGACGCTTGGCACACAGCTCCAGCAAGCGACTCTCTGCCGCGGGATGGAGATGTTCGCTCCAGAGCCGAATCCAGCATGGAAACGCTTGATCGTCGTGCCCCAACAGACTGTACTGACACGCCAGCAGGTACAGCCAGTCGACGTTATCCGGCGCGGCATCGTGCTGTTCGGCACAGCATTGCAGGAACGTCGGCGCGCCCATCCCCGCTTGGGTGAACTGCACCAGCAACCGCTTGAGGTACGCGGCATCGTTGGGCAACGGCAAGCACGTGTGCCGACTGGCGAACTCGGCGAACTCGTGAAGCGGACGCTGAGTAAAGATGAAATCGAGGCTACGGGCATACCACAGCGACTCGGTCTGTGCCGGCTCTGACCAGGCGCTCATCAGATCCGTGTCGAACGGGTCGGGCGTCTTGATGCGCTGCAAAAAGCCTTCTACCGCTTGCGCATCGTCGAATGCCAGATCGAGCAATTGCTGGTCCCAGGCCATGCGCTGCGCCAACAGATTCGCACAACGGTAGGACAACGGACCGGCGCCGGACAGTCGGTGGTACAAGCCCCAGTTGAGGTCATCTAAAACCTCCAGTGACAATTCATCCAGCGTCCGGACGAATGCCTGCCACGCCGTGTGATTGAATCGTCGCGCGGGATCATCCAGCAGCGCACAGAAATCCAGGAAAGCTTGAGGCGCCCGAACGACATTGGCTTGTGCAGCGTCGATCTCGTCTCCAGCCTCTTCCTCCTCTTCACGGGCCAGACGCAGGGCACTCTCGTAGGCCATGCGTAGCGCTTGAAAACCTTCCGGATCGGTTTCCGGATGGTGCGCCGGCAAACGGGCGCGATAGGCGCTGCGAATCAGGGTTTCGTCAGTAGTCGGTTCAATGCCCAGTCGAATCCAGCAACTCATGACCAGTCGAACTCCCCAAGCGATGCCGGACGAGACGGCGGATCAATATCCATGTGCCAAGGCAGATCAGCGAGAAAGTGTGGAATGTTTTGCGCAAGACCTCGGGCAATCCTGGTGTTGAAAGCGCTGGTGCCCTCACGACTCATCTCGACCGCCAGTTCATCATCGCTTTTACTCATGCAGCACCAAAAGGTTCGTCCCACCAGAAAGCCGTTGAAGTAAGCCATCCAGCTGCCATAATGAAACTGCGCCCTCAACGCCAGACGACTGTGCAACCAGTTGCTCTCGGCCAGATCGATCCATTGATTACGTACGGCGCAGCGCAACAGAAAGCCCATCCGGCCGTAATCCCAGGACAAGATGCCGCCGGGACCACAGCTGCCGAAGGTACGGCTGGCAAATTCATGCAGGACGCGCTCGCGCGGGCTCAGCTCATTGAGCAACGACTGCCATTCACTCGGCAGGGATCGCTGCCACGCCAGATAGGCCGCACTGAGGTGTTTGGCATGGCCGTCGTCGGTCATCCATCCGAGCATGTCGAACAACTGTTGCCGATCATCGATACCCCAACTTTCCTTGAGGTTGATGTAACGATCGTTGCAGAACGCCGGGTCGTCATACCCGGCGCCGGTGTTGAGCGCGGCCATTGGTGCGGACAACGCGCACAGCCAGCGCTGTTGAATCTCGTCCATGAAAAAAGGCTCCAGGCCGACCGCTGGGAAATGGGGGCCGGCAAAACTGCGCCGATTGTAAAGAGCCCCGCCAACAGCGGCAAACCCTGCATCGCTTTGACTGCGCGCACAAAAAAGGCCCCGACGTATCGGGGCCTTTCGTTCAGCGGCTTATCGCCGGTTCGGGCGATTGTGTGTCAGCACATGAATCAATGCTGCAACGCCGGCTGCTGCGCTCCATTGATCGGGATGCGCTTGGCTTTCGCTTCTTCCGGGATCACACGGAGCAGGTCGATGCTCAGCAGGCCGTTGCGCAGGGCAGCGTCCTTGATCTCGATGTGATCGGCCAGACGGAACGACAGCTTGAAGGCTCGCTGAGCGATGCCTTGATGCAAGAACGTGACGCTCTCGTCAGTGTCACGCTTGCCGCCACTGATGGTCAGCACACCCTTCTCGACTTGCAGGTCCAGGTCTTCTTCCTGGAAACCGGCGGCCGCAACGACGATACGGTATTGGTCATCACCGTGTTTTTCGACGTTGTAAGGTGGGTAGCTGCTGCCTGGCTCGTTGCGCAGGGCGGTTTCGAACAGGTCGTTGAAACGGTCGAAACCTACCGAGGAACGGAACAGTGGCGCGAGAGAAAATGCAGTACTCATGGTTCAAATCTCCTGAAAACAATCAGCAAGGTTTTGTGTCTCCGCGACCCGAATTCGGCATCGCGTAACCCTTAGATAGGGACCGCTGTTTTGATTTCAAGAGATTATTTTGAGATTTTTTATGCGGCCTCGACGAGCGGCAATCCGAGCAGACGCGAGACTTGATCCGGCTCGGTTTCACGGCGCAGAACGGTGAAAAGCTCGGCGGCTTCCGGGTAGTTCCGTGTCAGCATGGCCAGCCATTGCTTGAGGCGACCAGGCGATTGGCGCGCGGTCATTTGCGCCTTGGCCTGCAGCCAGAAGTCCTGAATCAGCGGCATCAGCTCGGCCCAAGTCATCTCGACGACCTCTTCGCCAGCGCGCGCCGCAGCGATCTGCCGAGCGAGATCCGGGCGGGAGACCAGACCCCGACCGAGCATAATGTCTTCCACGCCACTGATTTCGCGGCAACGGCGCCAGTCTTCGACGCTCCAGATATCGCCGTTGGCGAACACCGGCACCTTGACCACGTCCTGCACGCGCGGGATCCACTCCCAATGAGCCGGCGGTTTGTAGCCGTCCATTTTCGTCCGCGCATGTACGACGATGTGCTCCGCCCCGCCTTCGGCCAGCGCCGTGGCGCAGACCAGCGAGCCGTCAGGACTGTCGAAACCCAGGCGCATTTTCGCGGTGACCGGGATGTGCGCCGGTACGGCGCGACGGACATGCTCGACGATCTGGTTGAGCAGCTCCGGCTCCTTGAGCAGCACGGCGCCGCCGCGGGATTTGTTGACGGTCTTGGCCGGGCAGCCGAAGTTGAGGTCGATCACCTCAGAACCGAGTTCGCAGGCCAGCGCAGCGTTTTCCGCCAGGCATACCGGATCAGAACCGAGCAATTGCACGCGCAGCGGCACGCCGGACGCGGTGCGAGCGCCGTTGAGCAGCTCGGGGCCGAACTTGTGGAAGTACGCCGGGGTGAGCAACTGGTCGTTGACCCGAATGAATTCGGTCACGCACCAGTCGATGCCGCCAACGCGGGTCAGCACGTCGCGCAGGATGTCGTCGACCAACCCTTCCATGGGCGCCAGAGCAATTTGCATGGGAAACACTACTTGAAGAAAAAACGTGCGGCAGTTTACTGGATATCGTGGAAGACCGCAGAACAACACATCTCTCTGTGGGAGCGAGCCTGCTCGCGAAGGCGGCCTGTCAGTTCATGCATGTGTGACTGACCTGACGCTTTCGCGAGCAGGCTCGCTCCCACAGGGTGAGATTTACATCGCCTCTGCAATCTGGATCGCCGGGCCATAGCCTTCGATAAATTCCGCCGGCATGCGCTTGGGCTTGCCGGTCGACAGTTCGATGCACACAAACGTGGTCTGCGCGCGCAGCAGGGTGGCGTTGTCACTGGGGCGTTTGAGCTGGAAATGCCGGGTCATTTTCAAGCGCTGATCCCAGTCGACGATCCAGGTCGCCAGTTGCAGTTCATCACCTTCATAGGCGGCGGCCAGGTAATCGATTTCGTGGCGGACAACCGCCATCGCCCGATCCAGCCGCCGGTATTCGACCAGGTCCAGGCCGAGGCGCTGCGAATGGCGCCAGGCGCAGCGCTCGAGCCAGGTCACGTAAACGGCGTTATTGGCGTGCCCGAGCCCGTCGATGTCTTCGGCGCTTACTTGCAGATCAATGGTAAACGGCGTTGCCCGATCCCAGCCCATGCCCCACTCCCGGTCAAAGTATTCAACCGGGACAGTGTAACGGAGCTCAGGCCGATTGGCGCGTTTGAAGGCTGCGACCGGCAAGCAGTGATAACACACCATCAATCACTCGAGGGTCGGCCAGCACCCGCTGATGGCCGCCGCTTTCCAGGCGCAGCAGGCGGCTGTCGAACCAGGCTTCGTGAATCAATTGCGATTCTTTGACCGAGACAAAATTGTCGTCCTCGGCATGCACGATCAGGCCGGGCATATCCAGTTGATAGTGGGCCACGTCCAGCGTAGCGGCGCGCATGCCGACGTCCTGCTCGACTTGGCGGATAAAGGCCGAACGCGCGCGCGGCGGCATGCCGACCATTCGCGCAAAACCGCGCAGAACGCCGAGAATCCGCGACGGTGCGGCGATGCTTACCAGAGTTTCGGTGCGCAGGCCCAATTGCACGGCGAGCATCGCGCTGGCGCCGCCCATGGAATGGCCGATAACCGCTTGCAGCGGCGGCAATTCGGCAGATGCTTCAAGCATGGCGCGGGCGAACAGCACTACATTGGCTTCTCGCCCAGGGGAGCGACCGTGGGCCGGACCGTCGAGCGCGACGACGGTATAGCCGGCATCGACCAGCGCATTGATCAGCGAGGCGAACTGCGTTGGCCGCCCTTCCCAACCATGCATCAGCAACACTGTCGGGCCTTGGCCCCAGCGCAGCGCCGACAGGCCGAAGCGCAACGTGATGCGTTCGGAGCTGGCCAACAGCGGCAGCTCCCAATCCCGCAGCGGTAGCGCGCGGGGCGTCATGAACGCCAGACGCATTTTGCTCGCCACCAGCTTCGGTGCAAACCAGCCCAAGGTACCGTTAACGCCACGAACCCACTTCAACGCGTTCATCGCACTCTCCTCAGGCTTGTTGCCTTCAGGTCAACGCACCGCCGACTTGGCGGCGCGCAGCAATCGATCGGATAACTCTCCCGGACCCAGCGCCCTGGCCAAGGCCAGACCACCGACCATCAACGCGACATCGGCCAAAGCCTTGTCGGTGTCTTCAGGGCTGGCGGCCAGTTGCGCGACCATCAGCTCCAGATGCTCGTTCAGCGCGATGCGGAACGACTCCGGCAAACGCCCCAATTCGCCAATCGAGGCAGGAATCGGGCATGCGGCTTCGCTGGAATCCCGGTGTTTGCGCGACAGGTAGAACGCAGCGACCAAAGCGCGACGCTCTTCGCCGGTCAGATCGGCGTCCATGTCGGCAATCAGGTCGCGACGCCGGCCCAGCAGTTGCTTGAACGCTTCGAGCATCATCGCGTCCTTGCTTTCGAAGTGGGCGTAGAAACCGCCAACCGTCAGGCCGGCGGCGCCCATCACTTCGCCCACGCTCGGGTCAGCCGGGCCGCGCTGAATCAGTGCGGCGCTGGCAGCCTTAAGGATGCGTTCGCGGGTTTGAGCTTTTTTATCGTTCATCGTTGCCTCCGAATATTACGACTAGAATATTATTCGCATAATAATATTCTGCAAGTCATGAATATGACCGCTGGTCTGAAGCACAGTGTAAGGAAAAAGGAGAGTTGGCCAAACGCCAGACAAACAAAAGGGCCATTCAATAATTGAATGACCCTTATAAATCCCGCAGAGCGGGTAATCGTGGCGTCCCCTAGGGGACTCGAACCCCTGTTACCGCCGTGAAAGGGCGGTGTCCTAGGCCACTAGACGAAGGGGACACAAACCCTTCTATACAACTGATCAGTGCTGAGAGCTGATCGATTCAAGGCCGGTGTGGCCAGACCTTGAACTGTAAAATTGGTGGAGCTAAGCGGGATCGAACCGCTGACCTCCTGCATGCCATGCAGGCGCTCTCCCAGCTGAGCTATAGCCCCGGATTTTTCGCCTCGCGGCGGAGTGATCTCTTGCAACATCACTTCTGTAAAACTGGCGTCCCCTAGGGGACTCGAACCCCTGTTACCGCCGTGAAAGGGCGGTGTCCT